>NZ_QTMQ01000001.1:0-305483 GCF_003604095.1 Clostridium sp. AF15-41 | reverse complement strand
TTTTATATTCAGTTGTAACACATGTATTGTAATCCTACAATTATATGAAAATGCCTGAAAATTACACCTTTACAGTATTTGTTAATAGATGCTATAATGGACTATATTGTGCGATTTCGGCAGTGTAGTATTCCTGAGTCTTGTGTGGAGAGTCGGGAAAAGAGAAAGGAAGGATAAAAACGTGTTTAAGATTGTTAGAACAGAAGCGTTGACAGATGCAATCTATCTTATGGACGTGGAAGCACCAAGAGTAGCAAAGAATTGTCTTCCGGGTCAGTTTGTAATCGTAAGAGGCTCAGAAGATGGAGAGAGAATTCCTCTTACAATCTGCGATTATTCAAGAGAAGCAGGCACGATCACTATTGTATTCCAGGTAGTAGGTGCAGCAACAGAGATGATGAAGAATTTAAAGGCTGGAGACAGCTTTACAGATTTTGTTGGACCGCTTGGCCGTCCGTCGGAATTAGTAGAAGAAGATTTAGAGACATTAAAGAATAAGAAGATCTTATTTGTAGCCGGTGGTGTAGGAACCGCACCTGTATATCCACAGGTAAAATGGTTACATGAGCATGGAGTAGCCGCTGATGTTATCATCGGTGGAAGATCCAAAGAGCTTATCATTCTGGAAGAGCAGATGAAGGCAGTTGCCGGAAATCTCTACATTACAACAGACGATGGTTCATATGGAAGCAAGGGCGTTGTTACAAATGAGATTCAGAAGCTTGTAGACGCAGGCAACAAATATGATGTATGCGTAGCAATCGGACCGATGATCATGATGAAGTTCGTTTGTAAGCTTACAAAAGAGCTTGAGATCCCTACAGTTGTCAGCCTGAATCCGATCATGGTAGACGGTACCGGTATGTGTGGTGCATGCCGAGTAACAGTTGGCGGCGAAGTAAAATTCGCATGTGTAGACGGACCTGAATTTGACGGACATCTTGTAAACTTCGAAGAAGCTATGGAGCGTCAGCAGATCTATAAGACACAGGAAGGCAGAGCATATCTTGCAGCCAAGGAAGGCGACACCCATCATGGTGGATGCGGACAGTGTGGAGGTGACAAATAATGGACGTTTTAAATAGAGTACCGGTTCGTGAACAGGAACCTGCGGTTCGTGCAAAGAATTTTGAAGAAGTATGTTACGGATATAATGAAGAAGAAGCAATGGCAGAAGCAGCAAGATGTATCGGCTGTAAGAATGCACAGTGTGTAAAGGGCTGTCCTGTTTCTATTGATATTCCTGGATTTATCGCTCATGTAAAGAAGGGCGAATTTGCAGAGGCATTCCAGGTGATCAGCAAATCATCAGCACTCCCTGCTGTATGTGGCCGTGTATGTCCACAGGAGACACAGTGTGAAGGTAAATGTATCAGAGGTATCAAAGGCGATCCTGTATCTATCGGTAAACTGGAGCGTTTCGTTGCTGACTGGGCAAGAGAGCATGGCATTAAGCCGGAACCGGCAGCAGAGAAGAATGGCAAGAAGGTTGCAGTTATCGGTTCCGGTCCATCCGGTCTTACCTGTGCAGGAGATCTTGCAAAGATGGGTTACGATGTAACAATCTTTGAAGCACTTCATGAGACAGGCGGCGTACTGGTTTATGGTATCCCTGAATTCCGTCTTCCAAAAGATGGCGTAGTAAAGAAAGAAATCGAAAATGTAAAATCCTTAGGTGTTAAGATTGAGACTGACGTTGTAGTCGGTAAATCTGTAACGATAGATGAATTAATGGAGGAGGAAGGCTTCTCAGCAGTATTTATCGGTTCCGGTGCAGGACTTCCTAAGTTCATGGGTATTCCGGGTGAGAATGCAAATGGTGTATTCTCAGCAAATGAGTACCTGACAAGAAGTAACCTGATGAAGGCTTACAAGGAAGGCTCTAACACACCTATCATGGTTGGTAAGAAGGTTGCCGTTGTCGGCGGTGGTAATGTAGCAATGGATGCTGCAAGAACGGCACTTCGACTTGGTGCTGAGACACATATTGTATATAGACGTAGTGAAGAAGAACTTCCTGCCAGAGTAGAAGAAGTACATCATGCAAAAGAAGAAGGAATCATTTTTGATCTCCTTACAAATCCAACTGAGATCCTTGAAGATGAAAAGGGTTGGGTTAAGGGCATGAAATGTGTCAAGATGGAACTTGGTGAGCCGGATGCATCAGGCAGAAGAAGACCGGTTGAGATTCCTGGTTCTGAGTTCGTCATGGATGTGGATGCGGTTATCATGTCACTTGGTACTTCACCAAACCCACTGATTTCATCTACAACAAAGGGACTTGATACAAATAAGTGGAAATGTATCGTTGCCGATGAGGCAAACGGACAGACCACAAAGACAGGTGTATATGCCGGTGGTGATGCAGTTACCGGTGCAGCTACAGTTATCCTTGCTATGGGAGCCGGAAAGGCAGCAGCAAAGGGCATTGACGAGTACCTCAAAGGACTCAATTAATATATAGTCTTTGAAACAAAATAAAGGATGGTATTATCTATTATTCCGCAAGACGTTTAATAGTAATACCATCCATTTATTTTTGGATTTGTATACCGATTAAAAAAATGGAGTCTATTTTGAGATGCGGTATAAAGTGATAGAACTATGCTCACGAGATATTGAACATAAAATTATTAAAAATATACTGAGAAGAGGTTATGACATTGAAGGAATATATTGCAAGAGATGACGCGTTTGAATTACTGAAGAAATATAATAAAGATCCATTCCATATTCAGCATGCGCTTACAGTTGAGGCTGTTATGAAATGGTATGCAAATGAACTTGGCTATGGTGAAGATGCTGAATACTGGGGCATCGTAGGTCTGCTTCATGATATTGATTTTGAACTGTATCCGGCAGAGCATTGTCTGAAAGCACCAGAGCTGTTAAGAGATGGTGGTGTGTCAGAGGATATTATTCATGCGGTCTGTTCTCATGGTTATGGAATTACAGTGGAATGTGGTACAACCATCGATGTAGAGCCGGTTCATGAGATGGAGAAGGTTCTGTTTGCAGCAGATGAACTGACAGGCCTGATCTGGGCAGCGGCATTGATGCGTCCGTCAAAGAGTACAAAGGATATGGAACTGAAATCTCTGAAGAAAAAATACAAGAGCAAGGGGTTTGCCGCAGGTTGTTCCAGAGAAGTGATTGAACGTGGTGCTGCACAGCTTAACTGGGAGCTTGAGAAGCTTCTGACCATGACATTACAGGCAATGGCAGCAACGGAGGATGAGATCAAGGCAGAGATGGAAGACCTGTAAATCCCGCTAATTTGCTAGCACTTTAGCGCATTGCAACTTAAGAAAATCCTGCTTTTTCATTAAAAAGATAAAAAAATTCATAAAAATCATATTTTTACTTGATAAATTCAAGTCTATTGTTTATAATCTTAAGTGGAAATTTTCTTAAAGAGAAAATACTACTCCAAATGAATTTCGCAGAGATGCGATTTACTTATAATTAATTTAAGGAGGATTTTAAGATGTCATACGTTGATGAAGTGCTGGAGATCGTAAAGAAGAAAAATGCTGACCAGCCAGAATTTTTACAGGCAGTAACAGAGGTTCTTGATTCACTTAGACCTTGTATCGATGCAAACGAGGAGCTCTACAGAAAGAATGCGATTCTTGAAAGAATCACAGAGCCGGACAGACAGATCATGTTCAGAGTACCTTGGGTAGATGACAATGGACAGGTTCAGGTAAACAGAGGTTTCCGTGTACAGTTTAACAATTCTATTGGACCATACAAGGGAGGATTAAGACTTCATCCTTCAGTTAATTTAGGTATTATCAAGTTCCTTGGATTTGAGCAGGTATTTAAGAATTCACTGACAACACTTCCAATCGGTGGTGGTAAAGGTGGTTCTGATTTTGATCCTAAGGGCAAATCAGATAGAGAGATCATGGCATTCTGCCAGAGCTTTATGACAGAGCTTTGCAAGTACATCGGAGCAGATGTCGATGTTCCTGCCGGTGATATCGGAACAGGCGGAAGAGAGATCGGTTTCTTATTCGGACAGTATAAGAGAATCCGTGGATCCTACGAAGGTGTTCTTACAGGTAAGGGACTTACATATGGTGGATCACTTGCTCGTACAGAAGCTACAGGATATGGTTTATTATACTTAACAAACGCATTATTAAAGGATCATGGTATTGATATCGCTGGTAAGACTTGTATCGTATCTGGTGCTGGTAACGTTGCAATCTACGCAATCCAGAAGGCACATCAGTTAGGCGCTAAGTGTGTAACATGCTCCGATTCAACAGGTTGGATCTATGATCCGGAAGGAATCGATGTTGACTTACTTAAGGAAGTTAAGGAAGTTAAGAGAGCACGTCTTACAGAGTACGCAGCAGCCAGACCAAGCGCTGAATACCATGAGAAGAAGAACGGCGAGCACGGTGTATGGAATGTTAAGGGTGATATCGCATTACCATGTGCTACTCAGAACGAGTTAGACTTAGACGATGCTAAGGCATTAGTTGCAAATGGTGTTATCTCTGTAACAGAGGGTGCTAATATGCCTACAACATTAGAGGCTACTAAGTACTTACAGGAGAATGGCGTATTATTCGTAGGTGGTAAGGCTGCTAACGCCGGTGGTGTTGCTACATCTGCACTTGAAATGAGCCAGAACTCAGAGAGACTTTCATGGACATTTGAAGAAGTTGACGGCAAGTTAAAGGGAATCATGGAGACAATCTACGCAAACATCAGCGACGCTGCTAAGCGTTACGGTGTAGAAGGCGACTATGTTGCAGGTGCTAACATTGCCGGTTTCGAAAAGGTTGTAGAAGCTATGTTAGCTCAGGGTGTTTGCTAATCAAATGCCGGTCAAAATCTAACAATAATTATTATATAGTAAATGTTAATATAAGACCCCGGAATCGTGATATGCGGTTCCGGGGTTTTTCTTTGCAAGAAAGACATTGCAGAAAAGTAATTTCTATAACGCTTTATTTCGGAATATGCAGATAAAATCTATAATGATTTTATGGAAAGTTTTTGATTGAATCTATGGAGACCTTTTCGTATAATATAGATATTGTATGCTTTTTACATAAAAAAGGAGGATCTTGATATGGGGAGAGATATTGTACTGGCAAAAATAAAAAAAGGTGGAATCACAGCGGTTGTCGGCGGAGCGGTGTTAATGCTGATTTTCGGATTGATCACAATAGGTGTGATGTCAGATAATGCAGATGACGGAATGGGTATGATCATTTTGTTTGGTTTATTTGCATTATTAGGAATTGTATTTATCATAATAGGGATTCGTAATATTGTAAGACCTGAAAAAACCGGCTATTTGAAAAATAACCCGCAGCTTTTGGAGATGGCCGACCAGTTATATTCGCATATAATATATGAAGACCAATATGTATTGATTTCCGATAAGGTGCTTGCGAATAAGAAGCAGCCGACACAGATGACCTGGCTCTGGGATGTATATCTGATCTATCTGCATACTACATCGACGAACTTTATTCCAACCGGAAGTGAATATGTAATCGAAAATCGTTTTCAAAAGAACCGTGTTGCTATTAATGTACTGGCAAGAGGGAAAAAGAGTAAACAGGAGTTGTTGAATGTACTTGCACAGGCATGTCCAAATGCGAGATTTGGATATTCTGATGAGGGGTTGGCATATCTTCAGTATATGAGAAATCAGGATCTCAGAAATATCCCGAATACACCTTATTATCAGGGAGTACCGGTGCAGATGCAGGACAATGTGCAGCAGTAATTAGAATATGCAGTAGGAAGATAAAGTATAGATAGAATGTGTAACAAAAAGCAGATAATGTGACAGCAGATCGATACTGCATAGAATAACAGCTTACATAGTGGAGACTTAAGAACAGATAGAAAGCAGGAATTGAGATGGAACGTAAACATGAATATCAGACAAAGAGCAGACAGATGATCCTTGATTATCTGATCCGGAATAAAGATCGTGCCGTTCATGTGTCGGATATTATACGGCATATGGATCAGGAAGAGTGTTCGGTAAATAAAACAACTGTATACCGATATCTGGATAAGCTGGTCGCAGAGAAGACACTGATGAAATATGTGGCTGATAAGGGCGAAAAAGCAGGATATCAGTATGTAGAACAGCCATCCAGGTGTCAGAAGCATCTACATCTGCAATGCTCCGAATGTGGAAAGGTCATCCATCTGGACTGTGATTTCATGAAAGAGATATCAGAGCACATTTTGTCTGATCATGGGTTCACACTTTGCTGCAAGGATTCCATTTTATATGGTGTCTGCGACGAATGCAGTAAGAAAGAAAAGAAACAGAAAAATAAAACCAGATAACAGGAATTTCCATGCTGAAAATTGAATATTTCTGATAATAGGAGTTGACATTGGGCAAAATAATGCTATAATCTGATAATGCAACTTGGTTGCAAATTATATTTTCAGGAATGAGATGGATAGTATGGAATTGTTATTTGATTCGTTTTCAGATGCACTGATCGATAGTGTAAAATTAATACCATTTTTATTAGTGACATATCTGCTGATGGAATGGTTGGAGCAGAGAACAGAAGAAAAGCAGAAGCAATATATGCAGTCTGCCGGTGCGTTTGGTCCGTTGGCAGGTGGAGCACTTGGAATCGTTCCACAGTGTGGATTTTCCTGTGTGGCAGCGAACCTTTACAGTGGTGGTGTGATCACAGCAGGAGTTGTGCTTGCGGTATTTATGTCAACCTCTGATGAGATGCTTCCAATCTTTATTTCGCATACAGTAAATGCCGGTACAATTATTCGTATCCTGCTTGCAAAAATGTGTATTGCGATCGTTACAGGTTATGCAGTCGATCTTGCAAATAAATATATCCGCAGAAGATATCTGGCAGGAAGAAAAACGAAGCATACAGCGTCTTCAAAAAGCGATAATTCTAAAAATACAGACAGTGCAGATAAAGAAAAATATTCGAAGCATTCTGGATATTCCGTTCAGGCAGCACAGACAGTCAATGCAGAATGTACACATAATTATAAAGATACTCATACACATAATGGAAAAAGTGTGCATGTGCATGATGAAAAAAATATGCATACCCACGATGAAAAAAGTACACACACACATCATGGACATATCCACTATGATGGTACGGACATAGAAGAAAAACATATCCATGATCTGTGTGAGCAGGAACACTGCAACTGTGAGGATGGAATCTGGATGTCGGCGTTAAAGCACACCTTGAAGATTACGGTATTTATTCTGGCGGTATCCTTTGTGTTAAATATTATTATCGGTATCGCAGGGGAAGATGCGATTGGAAGACTTCTTGGTGATGTACCGTTCCTTGGAGAAGCAATGGCAGCACTGATTGGACTGATACCAAACTGTGCACCGTCTGTTATCATTACAGAGCTTTATCTGGACGGAATGCTCAGTTCTGGAGCAATGATGTCAGGATTGCTTGTCAGTGCAGGCGTAGGACTTCTGGTATTGTTCCGTATGAACCGCCACAGATTAAAAGAAAACATTATGGTCGTTGGAACCTTGTATGTTACCAGTGTGTGCTGGGGATTATTGATCAATCTGTTGGGTATCACATTTTAAATAGAAAGAACAGCGAGAACAGAAAGAATGGAACAGAAAACAGCAATAGTTATCGGGGCATCAACAGGAATTGGTGCAGCAACGGCGGAAGCCCTTGCACAACAATATAAAAAAATAGCCATAACGTCATTTCGCCATCCGAAAAAGTTGAAAGAGGTTCAACAGAAGATACTTGCGCAGGGCACAGATTGTTATGCAGAGATCGGTGATGCCGGAGATTTTACATTTGTAAGGCAGTTTATAGAGCATGTAATCGAACATTTTGGTAAGAAGATTGATCTGTTGGTCAATAATGCCGGAATTTCTTATGTCGGGCTGCTGACCGATATGGATGAAACGGACTGGAAAAGAATTATAGATACGAATATAACGTCAGTATTTAACACATGCCGTCAGGTTGTGCCATACATGGTGCATGCACATAAGGGACGTATTATCAACATTTCATCTGTATGGGGCAATGTCGGAGCCTCCTGTGAGGTAGCGTATTCAGCGACCAAGGGTGCGGTCAATGCATTTACAAAGGCTCTTGCGAAAGAGCTTGCACCGAGCGGTATAGCGGTGAATGCAATCGCATTTGGAGCTATCGATACTACGATGAACGGGCATTTGTCATCGGAAGAAAAAAATGCATTGGAAGAGGAAATTCCGTTTGGCAGGATGGGAACAGAGACAGAGGCTGCAGAATTTATCATAACGGTAGCAAATGCCGGCAGCTATCTGACCGGACAGATACTGACCTTTGATGGCGGTTGGCAGTAGATCGGTAAACGTTTTGCAATTTCCCCAATTCTCTATTGAAAAATTGTTCATATTGCTATAAAATAATCTATGCAAAGTTGCGCAGATATGGGGTAGAGATTATGGGAATAAAGTTTATTAAAAAGAAAAAGGGCGAGGTTGTAGCAGCAAACGTATCGGCAGATCTAAAGACAACAGTAGATAAAGATGGAAATGTTGAGATCATATCAAAGAATTTTACAATGACAACGAGCCAACAGCCGAAGCGCGAGCCGGAAACAGTTGAATGGACATGCTGGGGATGTGGGCATGTAAACAGTGGAGACGTTTGTGAGGTATGCGGAAAAAAACGGGTACAGAAATAAGCAGCAGACTGTTTATCAGATTTGATAATTATATAACAGTATATATAAAAGATTCTTGTATGTATATTATATAGGAATCTTTTTTACTTTATAGGCAAGATCGCCCTATAAAGTAAAAAGTGCTCCGCTGAGGGGGCGCACTTCGTGAAGAAGTTAATTGCCTTGCAAATTTGCGTAGGTGCGAAAGACCCGCAAGTGACTCTTTATTTTTATTCGGAGAAAGTAAGAGGGGAATAAGGTTTGAAATTATAATGACAGAATTTATCAGGCAGAGAAAATAAGAAATTAGAAATGCAGGTTGAAATTTAAAAGTACGTTTGGTATACTCATTAGGTAATTTTTCAGGTACAATAAAGGTGTACAGAAAAGTAATGATTTTGGTGCATTTGTGATGCACGGGATTGATAGTCTGTTTAATAAAAAGAACGGAACGGATATTCCGGGACAAGCATTATATTTTATAAATAAAATGGAGGCCAGAAAATGGGTAAAAAAGTATTGAGATTATTTCTGGAAACAATGCTCAGAGCCGTTGTAATCATTCTTGCAGTTGGCATTGTTGTAATAGGAGCACTGCTTATAAAGACATTAGTAAAGAATAATTCTCTGAAAGACAGTAAGAAGACGACAACAGGAAAAGAAATAGTAACAGAAGCAGAGGATGAAAATGATCCGACGTTTAATAATGGAGATGACGAGAACAGCGGATCGGACGGAGCGGATGAAACCGGTGCGGTTGCATCTACAGATGCTAAAATCCTTGTTATTAATGCAACAGGAACCAGTGGAGTTGCCGGTGCATGGAAGACCGCATTAGAGGGTAAAGGATATACTTCGGTAGAAGTTGGTACTTATAATCAGTCGGCGATCGCGACATCAAAGGTATGCGTATCCGGTTCATATGATGGAGCAGATCTTGCTGCGGAATTTTCATCACCGGAAATGTCAACAACAGATACGTTATCAGCATCCGATTTTGATGTGCCGATTGACGGATATGATATTATTGTAATCGTTGGAACAAGTGATATTAAAAACTAAACAGCAGGATGATCGGATTGCCTATCTATACAGATTGTTCATACAGACAGAGAAGCAGGTGTTATTACAGAAATGTGATGTGCCTGCTTTTTTTGTTTTAAATGTCATCATGTATAAAGAATATTTTACAGGTGCAAGGATGTTTGTGTATAACTGCTATTTATAATCAATGGTGACTATGCCGAAAAAAATCGGACATACTATATAAAAATTGTATGGAAGGCAGTTGCATGAACAAAAATCGAGAAACGATAGAAACGTATGTATTGTTAACGGTGGCGGCGTTTTTGATGTCACTGGGTGTTGTTTGGATTTTTAACAGTGAACAGATAGTTCCCGGAGGCGTGACCGGAATAGGAATTATAATAGAAAATCTGACGGAAAATATGGGAACCGGAATTCCGGTCTGGTTGACGAATTTGGTTATCAATGTTCCGTTATTTATATGGGGGTATTTTCTGCTCGATAGAAAAAGTATGATAAGGACAGCATATACAACGGTTATTTCTACAGCATTTCTGGCAGTTATTCCTGCACTTCCGCTTGCAACGCATGACAGACTTTTGAATATGATTCTTGGCGGAGTTATATTTGGTTGCGCTTATGGTCTTATGTTCCGTCTGAATGCGTCATCCGGCGGCGTGGATCTTATGGCATTGATATTGAATCATATGAGAAACGATATTGGTGCGCCGTTATTCCTTGGGGGTATAGACATAGTGATCGTAATAGCAGGCGGAATTGCATTTGGCCTGGAAAATATGCTGTATGCTGTTATTGCAATCGTAATATCAACAAAATTATCCGATATGATCGTACAGGGAATCAGACATGGAAAACTGGTTTACATTATTTCTTCCAGATGCGATGAGATCAAATCCTGTATCATAAATGATATTGGAAGAGGTGTAACAGTATTGAAAACAAAGGGTGGTTATACGAATGAAGGGCGTGTAATGATAATTTCGGTTTTGTCAAGTAGACAATTAGTAGAATTAAAGGATAAAATAAGGACAATTGATGAAAAATCTTTTATGATTGTAGGGCAGGTAACGGAGGTTTTTGGTGAAGGTTTCACAAAATTCTCGTCTTAAATCTTCTTAAATCGATGCGAAAATCGTCAAAATGTTAGTTTTTTTGCGGTCGTATACAAAACAAACAAAACATTAAAATTTTTTTTGGGCAATAATCATATGGTTTAAAGAAGGGGAATGTTGTAAAATGACACTATGTTCAGAACGAATGAATAAATAAAACAATACTATATAATATTTACGGAGGTATTTGCAGAATGGCAAGTTTATCACTTAAGAACATCTATAAGGTATATCCTAACGGATTTAATGCTGTTAAGGATTTCAACCTTGAAATTGAAGATAAGGAGTTCATCATTTTCGTTGGACCTTCAGGATGTGGTAAGTCAACAACTCTTAGAATGATCGCAGGTCTTGAGGATATCAGCTCAGGTGAGTTATGGATCGGCGACAAGCTTGTAAATGACGTAGAGCCTAAGGATAGAGATATCGCAATGGTATTCCAGAACTACGCTCTGTATCCGCATATGTCAGTATATGACAACATGGCATTCGGACTTAAGTTAAGAAAGGCTCCGAAGGAGAAGATTGACAAGGCTGTTCATGAAGCTGCTAAGATCCTTGATATTGAACACTTACTTGACAGAAAGCCAAAGGCTTTATCAGGTGGTCAGAGACAGCGTGTGGCTATGGGTCGAGCAATCGTTCGTGAGCCTAAGGTATTCCTTATGGATGAGCCACTTTCAAACCTTGATGCGAAACTTCGTGTACAGATGCGTGTTGAGATTTCCAAGTTACATCAGAGATTACAGACAACTATCATCTACGTTACACATGACCAGACAGAGGCTATGACACTTGGTACAAGAATCGTAGTTATGAAGGATGGTATTATTCAGCAGGTAGATACACCACAGAACTTATACGATAAGCCATGTAACTTATTCGTAGCCGGTTTCATGGGTATGCCACCTATGAACTTCATTGATTGTAAGGTAGTTAAGTCTGGAGCAGACATTCTCTTAATGTTTGGTTCACACTCAATTAAAGTTCCTGATAGTAAGGCTGAGAGACTTATTGCACTTGATGCAGTTGATAAGGAAGTTGTTCTTGGTATTCGTCCTGAAGATATCCATGATGAGCAGCTCTTCATCGAGTCATCACCGGAAAGCGTTATTGATGCAAGAATCAATATTTACGAAATGTTAGGTGCTGAAGTTTACTTATACTTCACAATCGATCAGTTCGATATCACAGCAAGAGTTAATGCTCGTACAACAGCCAGACCTGGCGATACAGTACAGTTTGCATTTGACTTAAGCAAGATTCATATCTTTGATAAGGAAACAGAGGAGATCTTAGTAAGCTAATAGATCATACATACTTAAATATTTATAAACAAACAGGGAAAATGCAGAAATTTCTGCATTTTCTCTTTTTTTTTTTCGCAATATGATTTAGAATAGGTACAGTAGTGTATTTTGTTATTCGTATGTTTTCCGGGAGGCTTATCCGTCAGGCAGAATGGATGGGGAAAGAATACGGAATCCGAATATAAGAATAAGGAGTGTAGAATATATGATATCGAACCAGATACTTCAGGATACGATTGATGGATTAAAGAATATTACAAGAACCGATTTGTGTGTTCTTGATACAGAAGGAAAGATTCTTGCATCTACATTTAAGGATGTAGATGACTGTGAAGAAGCAGTACTTGCGTTTGTTGATTCCCCGGCAGAGAGTCAGGCAATTCGGGATTACCAGTTCTTTAAGGTGTTTGATGATAACCAGTTAGAACATATCTTGCTTGCAAAGGGGGAGACAGATGATACTTACATGGTTGGTAAGATCGCAGCGTTCCAGATTCAGAATCTCTTAGTTGCATATAAGGAGCGTTTTGATAAGGATAACTTCATCAAAAATCTGCTGTTAGATAATCTGTTGCTTGTTGATATTTACAACAGAGCAAAGAAGCTTCACATTGATACAGATGTAAGGAGAATCGTATTTATCATTGAGACAAAGAATGAGAAGGATACAAATGCCCTTGAAACAGTTCGTAATATCTTTTCTACAAAGACAAAGGATTTTATTACCGCTGTGGATGAGAAGAACATCATTCTTGTAAAGGAAGTAAAGCAGACAGAATCCTATGATGATATGAATAAGATTGCCAAGGTTGTTGTAGATATGCTGAATACAGAGGTTATGTCTTCTGTTCATGTATCATATGGTACGATCGTAAATGAGATTAAGGAAGTATCCCGTTCTTATAAAGAAGCTAAGATGGCACTGGATGTTGGAAAGATCTTCTACGAGAACCAGAACATTATCGCATATAGTAATCTTGGAATCGGACGTCTGATCTATCAGCTTCCGCTCCCACTCTGCAAGATGTTCATTCGTGAGATTTTCGATGGCAAATCACCGGATGAGTTCGACGAAGAGACCCTTACTACTATTGATAAGTTTTTTGAGAACAGTCTGAATGTATCAGAGACCTCCAGACAGTTATATATTCACAGAAATACTCTGGTTTATCGTTTGGATAAGCTTCAGAAGAGTACCGGTCTGGATCTTCGTGTATTTGAGGATGCGATCACATTTAAGATTGCGTTAATGGTAGTTAAGTATATGAAGTATATGGAGTCATTAGACTATTAAAAGGAAGAATCTGGACTCTTTGTAATATATTGTATGCAGGATTTACACATATATTTCACATTTTACTGCTATACTTGCAAAAGCAAAGAGTGAGAAAGTACAGACGTTAAATTTGAAAGGAAACCATTATGATAGAGTTAGAGAATGTTACTATGACCTACCCAGGTGGTATGACGGCTCTGAAGAATGTTAATATTAATATAGAGAAAGGCGAATTTGTCTTTATTGTTGGTAGCAGCGGATCAGGTAAGACAACATTGATCAAGCTGTTATTAAAGGAATTAGATCCGACCTCTGGGTCTATCCGTGTAGCAGGATATAATTATAAAACTATAAAAAGAAAGAATATTCCGAAGGTCAGAAGAAAGATCGGAGTTGTATTTCAGAATTTCAGACTGTTAAAGGACAGAACCATCTATGAAAATGTTGCATTTGCACAGAGAGTTATACAGACTCCTGCGAGATACATCAGACGTAGAGTTCCGGCTATGCTGACGCTGGTAGGTCTTGCGGATAAGTATAAATCTTATCCGAAGGAGCTTTCTGGTGGAGAGCAGCAGAGAGTTGCCATGGCAAGAGCACTGGTAAACAATCCGGAAATCATCCTTGCCGATGAGCCAACCGGTAACCTGGATCCGAAGAACTCACAGGATATCATGGAACTGCTTGATGATATCAATAAGCGTGGAACAACAGTGGTTGTCGTAACTCATAATAAGGATATTGTAAATGAGATGCGAAAGAGAGTAATCACATTAAAAAAAGGTGTGGTTATCAGCGATGAAAAACAAGGTGGTTATATAGATGAAGATTAGTACATTCTTTTATATCCTGAGACAGGGATTTACGAACATCAGAAGAAATATATTGTTCTCTCTTGCATCAATCGGTACAATTATTTCATGTTTGTTCATATTTGGTATTGTATATGCAGTTGTTGTAAACTTTCAGTCAGGAATGAAGGATTTGGAGAATAATGTAACGATATCGATTTTCTTTGAAGAAGATATTCCGGACGAAACGGTTCAGTTGATCGGTGAACAGATACGAGTCCTTGATTATGTAAATACAATGGATTATATCAGTGCAGATGAAGCATTTGATAAGTTCTGTGAGCAGAATTATGATGATCCTGAGGCTGCAAAGGCAGCATTCGGAGATGATAACCCGTTAAAGAATTCTGCTTCTTATGAGGTAACGTTGAAGGATGTATCCAAACAGGCTGAGTTTGTAGCATTTGCAAAAGGTTTAGACGGAGTGCGAAATGTCAGAAGTTCTGAGGTTACAGCTGACAGTATCTCGACATTGTCCTCATTGGTAGGATATGCTTCTATCGGAATTGTGGTAATCCTGATGTTGGTATCCATCTTCCTGATCAGCAATACGATTACCATTGGCATTACAGTTCGTAAGGAAGAAATTGCAATTATGAAATTGATCGGTGCAACGAACTTCTTTGTACGTGCGCCGTTCATAATAGAAGGTATTATTATCGGAGCAGTCGGTTCTGTTATTCCGCTTTATCTGTTATATGTTATGTATCAGAAGATTCTGGAATATGTGGCAGGACGATTTGCAGTAATTACATCTGTATTCGCATTTGTCAGTAAGGAAGAATTGTTTAAAACAATGATTCCTGTTGGGCTTATTTTAGGTATAGGTGTAGGTTTATTTGGTAGTTTAATCACTACCAGAAAACATTTGAAAGTATAAGAGGAGGTCTTTATTTTGAAGAAAATTCAGATACCGTTAATGAAAAAATTCAAAAAGACGGCGCTTGTTATTGTATGTGCGGTTGCACTTGCTGCAATGCCGCCTGTATCTCGGGTTTCGGCAACGAGTATTCAGGATGCAAAGGACAGCAAGAATGAAGCGGAAGGAAATAAAAAAGAAGCTCAGGGCGTGTTGGATGGCCTTGAAGAGAAGCAGAATAAGTTGATCAGTGATGTAGAAGCACTGGATAAGCAGGTTTCAGATATTCAGACGCAGATTACTGCAAAGGAAGAAGAAGAAGATAAATTAAATACAGAGATTGATGAGACAAAGAAGAATCTTGCAGCAGCGCAGGTTGAGGAAGACAATCAGTATGCAGCAATGATGAAGCGTATTCAGTATCTCTATGAAAATGGAGAAGTTGAGTACATAGATACATTGATGTCATCCGCATCTTTTACGGATATGTTAAATAAGTCAGAATATGTAGAGCAGATCTCAAGCTATGACCAGAAGCAGTTAAATGCACTGATCGATACAAGACAGAAGATCCAAGAATATGAGACAACTCTCGAGACAGATTTGAAAGAGGTTGAATCTGTTAAAGCAGATCTGGAAACACAGAAATCAAATCTGGATGTAGCAATCAATGAGAAGAATCAGAAGATTGCTGAATATTCACAGGATATCGATGCACAGAAATCTTTGGTTGAGAAATATCAGAAAGAAATGGATGCAGCAGATGCCCAGATTGCGGAGATTCAGAGAAAACTTGCAGAACAGCAGGCTGCACAGCAGCAGAGCAGTGGCGGAAGCGGAAGTACTACACCACAGTATTATACACCGAGCGGTGGATCATTTATGTGGCCGGCTACACAGGGAAGCAGAATCAGCTCGTATTTTGGACCGAGAACATCACCTACAGCAGGTGCAAGTTCTAACCATAAGGGAATCGATATTCCATGTCCAACCGGAAGTGATGTTGTTGCATCAGCGGCCGGTACGGTTGTTATCTCGCAGTACAGTTCATCCGCAGGATATTACATTATGATCGATCATGGAAATGGTATATCTACTGTATATATGCACAATTCCCAGCTGGTAGTCGGTGTGGGTCAGACAGTAGAACAGGGACAGGTAATTGCAAAGGCAGGAAGCACCGGATATAGTACAGGTTCACATTGCCATTTTGGTGTAATGATAAATGGAACTTATGTAAATCCACTTGATTACCTGTAAAACAAGATGAAGACCGAAATCGCAGAAATGTGATCACGGTCAGAATTGTGGGATTTTACAGAATTACACATAGGATAAAACAACAGACAGATCGGGTGAAAACTGGATTTGTCTGTTGTCGTTTATAAAAGAAAATTTACAGAATACCTATAGGATTATACATAATTTATGATCTGACATATGGGTAAATGTATATTTTCAAGTTTATGAAAGGACGCTGATGCGAAAAATGCATCACTGGAGGTAACATGAGACATAATTTTAAGAGATGGATTCTCGGTGTGGTGGTTATAGCCGGATGCGCCGGAATGATGGGTTGTTCTTTTACTAAGGATAATTCAAAGAGTGGTGATCTGAATTCAGATGCCGGAAAGCGACATAATAATCTGGATTATGATGGTTCGGTCGTAGACGAAAACACGTTGGAGAAGCTTGCGAGTCTGGAAACGATTATCGATAAGTCCTATTATTTTGACACCTCAGACGAGGATATGCAGAATGGTCTGTATGCTGGGCTGATCGAGGCATTGGATGATCCATATGCAAAATATTATACACCAGAGGAATTTGCAAAACTGCAGGAAGACAGTTCCGGTGAATATGCAGGTATCGGTGTTGTCGTAAGACAGGATGAGGAAACCGGATATGCGATTGCGGTCAGCATTACAGAGGATTCACCGGCTTCCGAAGTAGACATCAAACCTGACGATCTGATCTGTAAGATTGATGATTATGAGATTCAGGAATCCGACGATCTGGACTATCTGGTTACAAAGATACGTGGAGAAGAAGGTACGGATGTTACCCTTGAAATCTATAGACCAAGTGAGAGAAAGTATCATACAGTAACCATTACCAGAAGAAAACTGGAGAACAGTACCGTTTCCTACTTTATGGCAGATGCAGATAAGAAGATTGGTTACGTCCGTGTAACACAGTTTGTAGCAAATACAAATGATTTATTCAGGGATGCTGTAGAAGATCTGAAGTCTCAGGGCATGACAGCACTGATGATCGACCTTCGTTCAGATCCGGGTGGAATGTTAGCTACAGTTGTCGATATGTGCGATTATCTGCTCCCTGCCGGAAAAATCGTATATCAGGAAGATAAGAATGGAAATGTCTTATCAACGTATGAGTCTACGGACGATGAGCAGTTTGATCTTCCGATGGTAGTGCTTGTAAATGGGGAGAGCGCAAGTGCATCTGAGATCATGACAGCAGCATTAAAGGAATATGGTGTTGCGACGATCATTGGCGAGAACACATATGGAAAGGGAATCGTACAGTCGGTTATTCCGCTTTCTGATGGCTCAGCAATAAAGCTTACAACTGCCAAATATTTCACTCCAAATGGAAATGACATTCATAAGAAGGGCGTAGCTCCGGATATCGAAGTGAAATTACCGGAAGATTATACGGCAGATGATTTCCAAGGCGAGAAGGATACACAGTACCAGAAAGGTCTGGAAGTATTGCGCGGGAAGGTAAAATAGAGCAGGATTAGGTGTAGAAAATAGAATAATTACATGGTATAATATGCGTAAGCATTGAGCCGTGCCAAAATAAACTCTGATGATTCGGCTGCTTGCAGACGAAAGCATTAGAGTTTATTTTGATAGGGCGAAAGCCCGACAACGAGGAAATACGAAGTATTTGCGAGTGTGCACGGCGAAAAGGAAAACCCGTGCGAGAGAGGAAATACGAAGTATTTGCGAGTGCGCACGGTTAAGAAAAATAAAGGAGAAACTTTCATGAATAAGGAATTGATTATCGTACTGGACTTTGGTGGTCAGTACAATCAGCTTATTGCACGAAGGGTCAGAGAATGTAATGTCTATGCAGAAGTACATCCGTACACTATGAGCATTGACGAGATCAAGAAGATGAACCCGAAAGGCATTATTTTCACCGGTGGACCGAATAGTGTATACAAAGCTGATTCACCAAGTTACAGCAAGGAAATTTTTGAACTGGGTATTCCAATCCTTGGAATCTGTTATGGTTCACAGTTGATGGCACATGTGCTCGGCGGTAAGGTAGCAACTGCTCCGGTCAGTGAATATGGCAGAACTGAGGTAACAGTGGATAAGAATTCCATTTTGTTTAAAGATGTAAATAAATCAACAATCTGCTGGATGAGTCATACCGACTATATCGCAGAAGCGCCGGAAGGATTTGTATCAACTGCAACGACTCCAAACTGTCCATTTGCGGCAATGGAAAATGCAGAGAAGAACTTATATGCAACGCAGTTCCATCCAGAGGTTATGCATACAGAAGAAGGAATGAAGATGCTTCGTGCATTTGTCATGGATGTATGTAAATGCTCCGGTGACTGGAAGATGGATTCTTTCGTTGAAGATACGATCAAGAGTCTGCGTGAGAAGATTGGAAATGGAAAAGTGCTCTGTGCATTATCCGGTGGTGTAGATTCATCGGTTGCAGCCGTTCTGTTATCCAAGGCAGTCGGCAAGCAGCTTACTTGTGTATTTGTCGATCAGGGACTTCTTCGTAAGAACGAGGGTGATGAAGTCGAAGCAGTATTTGGTCCGGATGGTCCATATGATCTGAACTTCATCCGTGTAAATGCGCAGGATCGTTTCTACCAGAAACTTGCAGGAGTTGTTGAACCGGAAGCAAAACGTAAGATCATCGGTGAAGAATTTATTCGTGTATTTGAGGAAGAAGCAAAGAAGATCGGCGCTGTTGACTTCTTGGTACAGGGAACAATTTACCCTGATGTGATCGAATCCGGTCTCGGAAAATCTGCAACGATCAAGAGTCACCACAACGTAGGCGGACTTCCGGATTATGTTGATTTCAAAGAAATCGTTGAACCGCTTCGCCTCCTGTTCAAGGACGAGGTTCGTAAAGCGGGTCGTGAGCTTGGTATCCCAGAGTATCTGGTAAGCCGTCAGCCATTCCCAGGTCCGGGTCTTGGAATCCGTATTGTTGGGGAAGTAACGGCTGAGAAGGTTAAGATTGTTCAGGATGCTGACTATATCTATCGTGAGGAGATTGCAAAAGCAGGTCTTGATAAAGGACTTGGACAATATTTTGCAGCGCTTACCAACATGCGTTCGGTTGGTGTTATGGGTGATGAACGTACCTACGATTATGCAGTTGCGCTTCGTGCCGTATGCACCAGTGATTTCATGACTGCTGACTGCGCGGATATTCCGTTTGAAGTATTGCAGAGAGTAATGACAAGAATTATTAATGAAGTGAAGGGTGTCAATCGAGTAATGTATGATCTGACGAGTAAGCCACCTGGAACGATTGAGTTTGAATAAAAAGGTAAATCCCTACAAAGCCTGTATTTATGTGCTTTGCAGGGATTTTTTTGTTGGCGTTGGGTACGATTTGGGTACAAAATTTTATTGCAGAAATGGAGAGCCTTTCACGTTGACAATGATGATTTATTTATGCTATTTTCCATTTTGCGTATTTCAGTATTTAACTTTGTAGCAATTGATTTTACCTGAGGTTCGTTGTTATAATAAAATCTTTCTTTATAAAGTTTATTACCTATGGACTTGCTTTTTAAAAAATATGCATAATTATTTGTAATTTTAAAAAAGTCCAAATATGAATTTCCAAGCAATGTAAGACACTGATAATATTCTTTATCATTAACTGACAAAGACTGAAAGCAATTAACACTTTCTTCAAGATATCTGATTGCGGCTAATTTATCTTCAGCTGCGTCGCTTTTGTTTAGCAAAAAACTTCCATATATCCATAAAATAGAAGCATAGGTTTTTGTTGATTTAATTTTTTGATAGAGAGAATTGGTTTTTATAGACCAAATACAATCTATATATGCTTTATCAATATCTTCTTTGAGATGTTCTTGCAATAGGTGTGTTTGATCAATAATTCCTAATGCTCTAGCTTTTTGATATTTTACATATGGGTGCATGGTAGTTCGTTCAAGCATAGAAAATTCTTTGATGGCAGATTCATAAGCTGATGATACATGAAAATGGCTTTCAGTTCGACAGTCGGAAAGTGTATTCTGGTATATATGGTACGATTTGGCGGCTGCAATTTTATCACCATCATATTCAATAGCCCAATCCCTAATAATGTTCCTGACATTTGGATTAGTATTCAAATCTTGATTTAGGTTGTCCAATTCTGTATTTATTTCATTAATGCTTGATTTTATTTTCATTGATAATTTTTCATAGGTGTTGCTATCCGGTAAAAGTTTTTGAATTATATATTTTTCGGCGAAAGAATTTAAATGATATGTTTCGCCATTTTTTTCAAGTATTAAGTATTGGCATAATAAGTTGATATAGGGATTGATAACCAGTAGCTTCATTGTAAGCAATATGAGAAGTAGTGGAGAAAATGTTGAACTAAGAATTGTTTCAGAAAGACAGCCGGTTGTAGGTGCAGAAAATGTGGAAAGTACACTGGAAGATGCATATCTTTATCATACACAAATAACAGGGGGAGAAAAAAATGCGACTTTATAAGATGGAGCTTTTTAAGCTTTTTCAGAATAAATTATTCAAAATAGGAATGTTGGCTGCGACAGGATTGCTGTTTCTGTATTTTTGGTTTGCAGAGGTCGGTGGAGAAATAGCGACAGTAGATGGAAAGTTTTATTCCGGTTATGAAGCAGTGCAGATGAATCGGAAGATTACGGAAGAATTTGAAGGTGATTTGACGGATGAAAAAGTGAATCAAATAATTGAAAAATATGGTTTGCCTACAAAACTTGAGGAAAATATGCCAGAGTGGAGAGATGGAAACTTTTTAAATGATTTTGTTACACGATATTTTACCAATGGTGCATGGGAAAATGGTGTACTTCCAACGGAAAGATATTCTCTGGGGGAAACGGAATTGGGAAAAGCTTATGATGAAATTGGGAAAACACCTTATTTGGCATATACAACGGGATGGAAGGTATTCGTTGAAATGCTTCAGTTTGGATTGATTTTAGGAAGCATATTGATTATTTGCGGGGTGTCTACCATTTTCGCAGAGGAAAGCCAGACGAAAATGCTGCCATTAATTTTTAGTACGGAAGAAGGAAGAAGAAAAGATGTTCCTGCTAAAATTTTAGCTTCTTTTACATTCACTATTTTCATTTTTATGTGGTTTGTGTTAGTCAATTTAGTCTTATGTTGGATGATATATGGTTTGAAGGGATTTGAAAATATATCCTGGATGGTGCTTTCTCAACATATGCTTCAACCTGTATTATTTTTGAAATATCTTGGCATTTTATTAGGATTAGCTTTTCAGGCGCTTTTATCGTTATGCGCTATTACACTATGCGTTTCTGCATATCAGGATAGCTCTTTTGGCGCAGTAATTATTGCGGCTGTATGTTGGGGACTTCCTGTATTGATAAGGATGTTTTTCGGAGGAATCATATGGCTTATAGTAGATTCTATGCCGATTTTTCTTGTCATGTCGGGAATTGTAAATGACATATATGAGATATGGTATATTGTATTGGGAATAAATGTTTGTTTTGCCATAGGGTGTTTGGTAAAAGGATTGGTATCTTATAAGACAAAACAATTTGCATAAAATAATTGACTTGTACAGGATGTGAAATGGGGTGATCATTTGGGAAGATTTTAATTCTATCATTTGAGGATGGAGAAGAGCATATTTTCAATCGTCTTTTGTCATATGTTAATGAAGAAATAGAAGTTCTGAAACATGATGACTTCTGTAAAGAAAAACTTCATTTTGAAGGACTTTGTATTGACAAGTTTAAGCGGATTGTGGTTCGTGACGGAAATGAGATTGAACTTACATATACAGAATTTGAAATTTTATTGTTGTTGGCTCAAAATGCCGGAATAGTATTTAGCAAAGAGCAGATATATGATAGTGTTTGGAAAGAACCATATTTCGGCGATTACAACATTGTTATGAGCCATATTCGCAACATACGGGAAAAGATAGAAGATAACCCAAGCAAGCCAGTTTACATTCAAACGGTCTGGGGAGTTGGTTATCGATTTAATCAGACACTGCAAATAAGGGAAATGCTGTAAAAACCTTCGTTGATTTTTACAGCATTTTTGGCTATAATAAAAGATAGAATATAGTATTGATTTTGAAAGGATGGTAACTATGCCAAATATATTACCGGTATCTGATTTGAGAAATTACAATGAAGTGTTGAAGAACTGTCAGGTGGGAGAGCCTGTTTTCCTTACGAAAAACGGAAGGGGAAGATTTGTGGTAATGGATATAGAAGATTATGAGCGTGATAAAGCAGAAAAGAAGCTTTTAGAAAAACTACAAGAGGCTGAGGCGGCTGTCAAGGATGGAGATGGCTGGTTGTCATTGGATGAACTGAAGACAATGGTGGGAGAATAGAACATGATGAAGTTACGGATCAATCCGTTAGTGGCACAGGACTTGAAATCTATTAAGAATTATATTGCTGAGGATAATGCAGATAAAGCATTGGAAACAATACAGGAGATTTACCGCCAGTTTGAAAATATACAGCAGTTTCCTTACATTGGTGCAGACTTGTCTAAGCGTGTGAGTTTTAAGACGGATTATAAGTATGTGGTGTGGCAAGATTATGTTGTGCTGTATAAGGTTGGTAAAGATGTAGTAGAGATTTACCGAGTGGTAAATCGGTATCAGGATATTACGAGGATATTTTAGTTTTATTGAGGTGAGATGAATTTAGTCTCGTTAAAATCTGTAATATGGCTTATAGATTAACAAAAGAGAAAGATATCCAAACTTTAATATGGGAGGGAAATAGATGTTATGAAAGTCAGCAAAAAGACAATTGTAATAATGATGATTATTTGTATACTTGTATTATGTATTTCTATCATTTTTGAGTTTACAAATTATGATACAGAAATTGCAAAGGGAATGCATATTGAATATTATAAAAATTTGTGTTTGGGTATGTTTGCAAGTGGACTATTAGTTTTGATTCCTGCTATTGTTCAGTATAATACTGAAAAAAGTAATTATTATATAGAAATGTATCGTTACTTGGATGGTTTATTATATAATGCTTTGGATATCATATCTGTTATGGAAGAGTACAATAATAACGCTGATATATCAAAGATGTTTGATTATTTTGGTATTACATATAATAAAATAGTTTCTTTATATTCGACTTTTACTTATTTTTTTAGGTTATCAAAGAAAGATAGGTTAATTGAAAGTACTATAAACGAAACAACAAGATTTATTATGATCCAAGAGGAGATATTGAAGTATTCTAATAAATTAAAGGCAAAAGAAATATCAGAAGGTGAATATAAGGAATGTTTTGATGTTTTTACGGCTGAGCTGATAAATTCTTATCAAGGAAAATTTATTTCCTATAGAAAAAGTATAGAAAAAAATATGAAAGGTTTATTAGATAACAGAGAATTGAAAACATATACAAATATATAAGGAGAAATCGTATGAGTTTACCAGAATTTAATTTGAGAGGTACATTGGATAAAGGGGTGCATGTATGTAAGTCGGATGAATTTTTTGAAAGATTTTGCTATGGTAATAATACTATTAGAAGTAATTATAAAGAAGTGTTAGAGCAAATGTTTGCTTTTGCAGTAAATAGAAATGCGAGCAGTGTGATTATAGGTGGTTCATTCATAACAAATAAGCCGGATCCAAATGATTTAGATTGTATACTGATTGTTCCAAATGAAGAATGCTGTAATTTTCAGACAAATGAATTGCTGGATATGGATGGCTGTGAATTAGACATAATCATTATAAACGAGAGTAGAAAAGATACTATTTATGCATTTCTGAATATGTTATCAAAAGATAGATATAGTTTAGATGTAGGTATGGTAGAAGTTATTTTAGATAAAGATAAAGATAAATCGACATGGGATGATTATGATGACTATTATAGTGTTGAGGCACTTTTAATGGCTAGAGAAGCATATATCAACAGACATATTATACGGGGAGTTAAAAAGAAGAAAATATTAGTAACAGTTTGTAATGCGGAAAAGTTTCTTATGTGGAATTATGAAATTGCACCAATAGTAAGTTCGAGTGGCTGGATATTTGCTCCCTATTTATATAGAAATGATTGTGATGTTGAGAATGAATTGCAGCGATTTAAAGGGTGGATATCCTTAATGTACTGTACATATGAAAGTGACTTATGCGTTTACGCAGATGAAATGGGTACATTTTTACTAGGAAGATATATGGTTGATGAAAGTAACTATGTTAAGGCACACTTTGATAAGGTTATTCTTTCAAGAACATTATTAAAATCTGATTTTAATTGGTCGGCTATAATAGAGAGGCAAATGGTCAATTTTGTTATCAACTTGAAAGACAAATCAGCAGAAAAAAATGTTTCACAGCATGTATTAAAAAAGTTGAAAAGAGATTCTTTCTTTGGAAAAGCATACATACATGGTTTTGCCGATAAAAAAGTTTTGAACTATACTTATGATGATATGGGAGAACTTTCTAGTCAGGACTTTAAAAACAATGTTTTGCCATTATATCATATGGAGGGAGCCTTGCAAAAAAATATTGATAATGTATGTAGAGATAATATTCAAGAAATTATGAGTAGAAGCATGGATACAGCTGATATTAATTTTAAAACAGCATCCTTACTTAATAATACAAATTATAAACAAGGAGCTCGTGATTTATAGAGTATATTATCTGTTGATATGGGTACAATTTGGGTACAGTAGTTTTGGAACCACATTAAAAAGATACAAAACCGTATCAAAATAATGCGGTTTTGAAACGTAATAACATCAGATTTATATGAAAAATCGGACCCGAAAAAGAGTTTGAGTAGACGTTTTTTTGAATTCAAATTTTAAGAAAGCCTTTAAATAAAGGGCTTTGAACCACATAATTGTATATAATATTACCGAAGTGATACCAATATGATACCATTTCGGCAAATATAGGAGAATAAGGCTCCAATGTGATTAATTAGTCACATTGGAGTCTTTTTTTTGTTTTATAAGCAAGTAAAGTAGTAGCGGTGCTACCACGACTTTGGGAAGAAATACATTTATATTAAAACTGTGGTCAATGAAAATAAAATAACAATTTATAAAAAAAGGAGATTAGAAATATGTTATCTTTAGTAGTTAATGTATAGTAAGTTAAATAATAAATATATCCTAATAAACTCAGTAAATATAAGGGTTTGTTAGGATATATCATTGTAAAGTATGAACTATTTTTCTTTTCGCGTGATTAGAAGTTCATATCATATTTGAATATAGTTTTTTCCCATAATTTTTTGGAGAACTTTCAGGAATGCAAAACCTGAAGTCTCGTAAGAAGCAGTTGAGGAATAGACGGATTTATACTATAATTTAATTTGAAAAGTTATACCCAAGGGTAAGCAAAAACGAATGAAGGCGAAATGGGGTATGTTTATGACCGAACAGAAAAAGAATACTATCATAACAAGCGGCATCGCTGTACTTGCCATGATACTGGCATATTGCTTCCGAATTGTAGGCAGGGGCAGTTTCTACCCGATGCTGTTTTCCTATATGCGCAGCTTTATCTATATCGGTCTGTTCGCTGCCTGGGGGCTCTCCGTCCGTCAGCGGATCGTGCAAAAGCAGGTGTGCAGGTTTATGACGGTCACCGCAGTGCTGCTCATCATATGGATGGTAGTCCGTTCGGCAAAGTATTTTATATTCTGGCAGCCGGATGCCGTCCGTTACCTGTGGTATCTGTTCTATCTGCCCATGCTGTTTGTGCCTATGCTGGCACTGCTGATTGCCATGTCATTGGGAAAGCCGGACGAATACAAATTCCCCAAGGGAATGTCGGTTCTGTGGATCATCTCCGGCGTATTGCTTCTGCTCGTGATCACAAATGACCTGCACCAATTCGTATTTACCTTTCCGAAGGACGCCGCCGTGTGGACAGACAAAAACTACGGTTACTCGATAGGCTACTTCATTAGTGTGGGCTGGCAGGTACTATGTGCCTTTGCCGCACTCGTAATTATGTTTTTCAAATGCCGCGTGCAAAAAGGAAGGCTCCACTTTCTGCCCATTGTTCCTATGCTGCTGGCGATTGTTTACAGCGCACTTTACTATGCGAGTGCGGATTGGCTGCTCCACTTGTTCGGCGATATTGCTGCATTCCAAAGTGTGATGTATATTCTGACCTTTGAGTTTTGCATCGCTTGCGGATATATACATTCAAACAGCCGTTATGTGGACTTGTTTGCCTCCTCTGTCGGCACATCGGCAGAGATCACCGACAAGGACTTTACCGTTCGGTATGCAGCTGTAAACGCTACACCTATCTCAAAGGAAACGATGAAAAAAGCCGAGCAAAGCCCGGTCACGATGGGCGGCTTGACCGTTCACACCATGCCCATTGACGGCGGCTATGCCGTATGGACAGAGGATGTGTCGGCTTTGCGTGACATCAAGGAGGACTCCGAGCTCCTTGCAGATGAGCTTGCCGACAGGAACGAAATACTCCGTTATGAATACAAGCGTGAAGCCAAGCGCCGCAAGGTGGAGGAGCAAAACCGCCTGTATGATCTCCTGCGTTCCGCTACGCAGACGCAGATCGACCGCATTGCGGAACTCACTAAGGAATACCGCCGAATCTCAAGCACCGATCCCGACAGCGCCAAAACGCTCCTTGCCGAGATTGCCGTGCTGTGCAGCTATATTAAACGCCGCAAGCATCTGACGCTCCTTACCGACCGAGATATTAAAATAGCGGCAACGGAACTCCACCGTGCCTTCAATGAGTCCCTCCAAACGCTGAAACTGTTGGGCGTCCGCAGCTCGCTCTATGTGGACGAGTCTCTTTCCATGCTCTCCGGCAAAACGGCGACCGCTGTATTTGATTTTTATGAATCGGTTATTGAAGCCGATATTTTGAATTTAACAGGCATACAGGTAAGCCTCATAAAGGCAGACGGCTTGCGCTTGTCACTGAATGTGTGCTGCAAGGCCGACCTTTCCGCTTTGGTAAGCGGAGACAGTATCCGCTGTGAAAAAGAGGATGACGAGGAATACCAGCGCCTTGTATTTGAAGCGAAAGAAGGTGACAGGAAATGAGTGCATTTTCTTCCATTTCTGAATTTGGGCAGACTATGCTGCCGTTTATCATGCTTGTGGAGATCGTCCTTGAAATCGGGCTGTTTATGTATCAGCTTCTTCGCAGCAATAAGCCGGTGCGCAGCCTGCTGAGTCTGGCGGTTATGGCGGTGATGATTCCACTGCTGTTTTCCGTTTCCCAGGCAGATCCCGATAATATCGGGGACGCATTTCTGCTGGATGCACCGTGGCTGATATTTGCCGCTGCCATTTTCCTTGCGGCAGTTCACTTTGCCATTGCTCTGCCGCGGGAATACCGCCGTAAAAAGAACGAGCTCTCGCCGTTCTCCATTAAGGAAGCAACCGATAAGCTGCCTATGGGCATCTGCTTTGCCGACCCCAACGGCAGGATCATCCTGTGCAACAACCGTATGCGCAGGCTCTCCTTTGCCCTTTGCGGCCACGAGCTGCAAATCAAAAGCGATATGGAAAATGCCCTGAGCGTGCCGGACAGATCCGTAACCGTCAAGGATGATTGCTACATCCTGCCCGACAAGACCGTCTGGCAGTTTCGCACACAAAATATCACCGTGGACAGCGATGACCGCTGGCAGCAGATAACGGCGCACAATGTAACCGAGCTGTATAACGGCTACCAAAAGCAAGAGAAAATAAATAAAGAACTGGCAGAAGTCAATCGGAAGCTCAGGAATATGTACGCTCGCATGGAGGACGATGTCAAGGAGAAGGAAAGCCTTGACCTAAAGGTCTATATTCACGATACCATCGGGCGAAGCCTCTTGACCATCCGTGACATCATAGACAGCGGAGAGGATACCGAGCGAAAGCTTGAGGCGCTGCAAAATGCCATCGGTATGTTGGCAAGCAACCGTGTCACCTCTGTCAGCACAATGGACGAGGTAAAAAGAACCGCACGGCAACTTGGCGTGGCTGTAAAAATCGACGGCTACCTGCCCCGTGATACCGTAGCCGAGGAGCTGACCGTTGCTGCCACCAAGGAGTGCGTGACCAACTGCATCAAGCACGCAGACGGGAATGAGGTATATATCCGCATTGCCCAGCGCGACGAATGCTATGATGTTACCATAACCAACAACGGCAAAATACCCACAGAGCCGATAAAGGAAGGCAGCGGACTGTCAACGCTTCGCCGCAGTATTGAAAGCTCCGGCGGTGAAATGCATATTTCGCACAATCCACGATTTGCTCTTCTGATTACGATTCCCGCAAAGGAGATCAGCCTATGATAAACACCATACTTGTAGAGGATGATTTATACATCCAAAAGCACTTTGTCGATCGTCTTGCTGCAGATGGCGAGTTTCATCTTGTCGGCGTTTTCCGTGACGCCTTTGAAGCGGAAAAGCATTGCGACGCCACCGTAAAGCTCGTCCTTATGGATGTGCAGACGCAGCACAAGCACTCCGGTCTTGCCGCCGCAGAGCGCATCAAAAAGGCTTTTCCGCAAATCAAAATCGTTGTGGCTACCTCGCTTGTAGATCCCGAAGTTTTGCAAAGAGCCAAAATGGGTGCTGCCGACAGCCTGTGGTATAAGGACCACGGCACAGAGGAACTGATGAGCGTGGTAAAGCGCACCCTGGTAGGCGAAAAGGTATTCCCCGATATCGCTCCGACCATTGAAATGGAGGGTACGATGTCCGATGCCTTCTCGCCACGGCAGTTAGACATCCTGCGGCTTTACATAAAGGGCTTTACCTATCAGGAAATTGCCGATAAGCTGGGCATTTCCAAAAACGGCGTTCGCTGGAACCTGGACGATATGGTGGAAAAGGGCAGCTTTAAAAGTAGAGAAGCACTGGTTGCAACTGCCATTGAAAACAAGCTCATGGTAACCACCTTAAAAGACGAATAAGCAAAACTGAACCCCTTGGCTGTATGGTCAAGGGGTTTTTCGCGCCCAAAAGGCAAAAATTTTTTGAAAAAATCGAGATTTTTCTTCTGTTACTGGCACAAGTGCCAGTGACGAGTGCCCCAAAAGTCAGTACAATTGATACTGTAAGATTAGAGTTATGCTTTTAGAAGGTGGTGATGAATGATGAAAAAAATCGTTTTGGACATTCAGAGCGATATCCATGCGCACACCATGGAGCGAATGCTGATGCAAAAATTGGACGATTGCCAAGTTGTGATTTCCGAGTCGCCGGACACAACCGCCGAGTGGTGCAAAACGCATCGACCGGATGTGCTTTTAATGGAGGTCAAGGCGTATTCGCCATGGATGTTCAAAGAACGAATGGCAATCCGTGACAAGGTAAAACGGAACACGGAAAACTGCCGGGTCATTCTCTTTGTGGATGACGATACAGACGGAGAGTTGACCGAAAAGGTACGGCAGGCAAAGCGCGAGGGTCTGATAGACGCTTTTCTCTTCGGTTCGGTATCCGAAAACTACTTTGCTTCGGTGATCGACAGTGTTTAAATCAGGCAACACAAAATGCATAGACAAATTTTCAAAATGATATTGAGAGAGGAAGTGATAATATGACAAAAACAAACACACGAAGTCGCATCGTCAGCATCCTGCTGGTGCTTGTGATGCTACTGACAATGGTGCCCATCACCGGCGTGACGGCAAATGCGGCGGACACATCATGGACGACGGTCAACACCTATGACCAGCTGAAGGCGGCACTGAGCAATCAGAATCCGCCGGACAATATCAAACTGGGCAGCGATATCGACACCGGCACACTGAACAGCGGCATGGGCATCCTTGAGACGCTGGAGGTCAAGGGCAGGAAGCAGCTTGACCTGAACGGCCACACCCTGCGGATGTACTCCGCAAAAACCGCCATGAGCGATATGATCACGATCAAGCGCGGCGACCTGACGGTGCTGGACAGCAGCTCCGGCCAGAAGGGAACCATTCTCGGCTCGACCTACAACGACTCATGCTACCTCTTTAATATACAATACGGAAAGCTCACCCTAAACAGCGGAACGCTGAAGGTGGACGCCGGCAGCCTCAAGACCGAGAACAAATGGAGGCGCGTGATCTACTGCTACGTCGGCGGAACCATCACCATCAACGGCGGCACGCTCCATGTTGCACCGGAGACATATGAAGGGGAAAATAATGCTTACGGCCAGTACTTTGAGGAGGAGTATAGGGACCTGCTCAACGGCTACTGCGGCTATACGCTGATGGCGGCGAACTCCTGCAAGGTGAGCATCAACGGCGGCACCTTCCAGGGGCCTGTGCGTCTGGACGCTGGCGGCAGCGACTGGAAGGAAAATGAACCGCGCATCCAGATCAACGGCGGCACCTTTGAAAAGAAGGTCATGCTCAATGGCCCGGGTGACGGCACCAAACCGCTCACCGTGATCAACGATGGTACTTTCCTCGACTATGTACAGGCATGGGTGGCTGCCAGCTTTGAGAACAGCTTTTCCACATCCGAAGTGGTCATCAATGGCGGTGAGTTCAACAAGAAATTCTGGCTGAGGCCAAAATTTGTAGATAAAAACGACAAGGATTTAACGGGTTACCATGTAGCGGCAAAGCTGAACGGCGGCACGTTCCATAAAACATTGTCAGTTGATAAGCAATCCTCGGATTATGGTCATGCACCTGTGAGACCGCGCCTGTCGTATAGCGATGTCACTTTTTTGGCAGATGAAATGCTGGGGAAAAACGCCGTTCAGACCGGCAAGGGCACTTTTGCGGCACAGGACACCAGCAGCTACCGCGAATACATTCCCTATTACGATTACAACAAAGCTGGGCGATGGTCAGAGGGCTTTGTATTTGAGATCAAGGCTGTGAATAACCAGCCGACCAAGATTCTATCGAACGCATGGGGAATGAAGTCCGTTACGCTGGACGGCAACCCCATCGACTACTTCAAGGACTGGAAGGGCACCGTTGAGCGGATGGACAACAGCACGGCGCATACCCTCAAGTTCGAGTGGAATCCTCTGGCGAAGGAGCTGAAAGACGCAGGCTACAGCTATCGCGCAGAGTGCGACCGCTATATCTCCGGTTCTTCCGCGGTGCAGCAGACAGATACCATCGCTGCCGATAAAACCTCGCATACGGTCACCATTCCTGCGGGCGCAGACCCCAAGGTCTATTCCTATGATTTGCAGCTGAATCTGCAAAAGGACGGCAGCTCCGTCGGCATTTTCGTCAACCAGCATATCGTCAAGCTGGTGGTGAACGAAGCACCGGTGGTAACGGAGATCTCCAGTGCCCCCGTTCGGCTGAGCGCGGCGCTGAAACCCGGAACTTCCGCTCCCAGCGCTACGGCTGTCGGCAGCGGCTATACCGTGGACAGCATCAACTGGTATACGGACAATAGCTGCACTGAACCGGCAAGCGCTTTCGTTGCAGGAACGGAATACTGTGGCAAAATCGTACTGAAGTCCGCAGAGAACTATAAGTTCGCGGCTTCTGCAAGCGCACTGTTCTTCTGCGATGACCCCAACGAGAATTATTCTATTATTGGCAGCTCTACTGTTGCAGAGGACGGTTCCTCTCTGACCCTTGTTGTGAAGGGAACGGCTGTTTCTGCTCTCAAGTGGGATAGCGTTGATAAAACTAACCGGACCTATACCATCGGGGATAGCGCGCTGACGTTCAATGCCAAGGCAATGGGCGGCGACAGCAGCAAGCCCATCACCTATAAGCTGATTGCGAAAAAGGACGGCACGGAAACGGTCAAGGCATCCGCAACGGTTGCGGCCTCCGCGACGGACAGTTTCTCTGCTTCTCTCAGATTTACTGATACAGGCAGCTATGAGTGCTGGTTCAAAGCCACACGCGGCAATGTGACCATCACCAGCGACCACTTCACCGTAACGGTCAACGCCCCCGGGCTGTCCATTGCAAATCAGTCTGGCGATCTGACCGTAAAGCAGAACGCGACCGCACGCCTGTTTGTCAAGGCGGTGGGTCATGGTGTGAACTATCAGTGGCAGGTCAAGAATGGCGGCGCTTGGAACGCGATTTCCAGTGAAACAGCTTATGATTATGCCGCCCCAACGACCAATGTTGGCGAAAAGACCTATCGCTGCAAGGTTACGGACAAATATGGCGCAACCAAATATACTAATGAGATGACGGTTACAGTGACAGAGGTCGCTGATTCGTTCCTCACTCCGGCAATCCCTCTGGCAGCCGTCAATGGCGATGCACCCGATCCTGCCAAACTGTGGTCGGATAAAGATGTAACGCCTAACGGCTGGCTGGGTCTGAAAGCTGAGTACGATGTGACCGCCGGCGATACTTTCTACGGCGTTGCAACATTCTCTACGATCCCGACGGGCTTTAACATGAATGGTCGTGACATTTACTATGACAGCTACAACAACATTCAAAAGACGCCTGTGCTTGGCACCATCAGCTATGAGTGGGAGGGAACCACAAAAAACCCGTGGGAGGCAACTTCGGGTGATTTCACCTCTTTGGGTACGGACGCTCATGCATCGTTCATGATTCCGAGTGGGGTTGATACCTACTATGTTGTGCTAAGAGTTACGAACACGATTGGGGAAGGATATGGAAACCACGCGACAAGCACGGTCTATATCACTTTCCATGTTTCTGCGGCTCATACGCATACCTACGCCTATGCCCAGCTTAATGAAACCAGCCACACCAAGTATTGCACCGCTTGCGATGACAGCATCACGGAAACCCATATGATGGAAAATGGCGTGTGCAAGTACTGCGGTTATGCTCCCGCAAAGACCTATTCCGTCACCGTGACCGACGGCAGTGCTGATCACAGTACAAATGTTGCCCCTGGCACAAAGGTTACTCTGACTGCGAACACCGCCCCATCAGGGCAGGAGTTCGACAAATGGGCGGGTAATGTTACTGTCGCATCCGACAACACCTTCACCATGCCAAACCATGATGTGATGGTGGCCGCTACTTATAAGCCTATCGCCCATACCCACGATACTGATGCGCAGCCTTGGGTATACATGGACCCAGGTACGCATATCAAGACCTGCACAGCAGGTGACGATTTCAAGGTGGAGGCCCACGACTTCTCCGCATGGACGAAGGTTGATGAAAGCACACACAGCCGTACCTGCTCCAAGTGCAAGAATTCCGGCGAAGCCACAAACTACACCGAAACCGCCGAGCATACCTGGGTATGGGTAGTGGATCAGGAAGCGGCGCTGAATCAGCCCGTCAAGCAGCACGAGGAATGCACCGGCTGCCATGCTAAGCGCAGCGAGAACACCGAGATCCCCGCCCTGCGGGATTACGCCGTTACCGTCACCGGCGGCACGGCAACCGTTGCCGCAGGCACATCCATCACCCGCGCCATGGAGGGCGTTGAGGTCACCGTTACGGCGGACGCACCGGAGACCGGCAAGGTCTTTGACAAGTGGGTCGTGCTGGAGGGCAATGTCACCCTGACAGACGCCACCAAGGCCACCACCACCTTCACCATGCCCGGCAATGATGTGAAGATTGAGGCCACCTATAAGGATGCGCCTCCTAGCCATAGCGTATACGTTGGAATGACATATACGGCAGGAAATTTCATATACCAGATTACATCAATTGATACTGCAACATTAGGACAATCAAAGGTTATTGGTGTAGTAGCTGCTAAGAAGAATAAAATAACAAAGGTTACAATTCCGGACAGAGCAGATTGTAAGGGATATAGATTAAATGTAACAGCCGTTGGAGACAAGGCATTTAAGTCTATGAAGAAACTTAAGAAGGTAACATTTGGCTCAAATGTAAAAGTCATTGGAAAGAATGCATTCAGCAACTGTAAGAAGTTAAACAAGATTAGCTTTAAGAATATTACAACAATTGGTAACAACGCGTTTGCCGGCTGCAAGGCCCTTAAGAAGCTTACAATAGGTAACAAGGTAACTGTTATCGGAAAAAATGCATTTAAGGAGTGCTCAAAACTTGAAACAGTAGTAATTGGAAAAGCAGTTAAGACAATAAGTTCTAAGGCATTTATAGGAGATAACAAGATTAAGAAGATTACATTCAAAGGTAAAAAACTTAAGACTGTAAAGAAGGATGCATTTAGCAAGAAAGCAAAGAAAAACATTAAGTCTAAGAAGACGAAACTTAAAGGAAATAAGAAAGCCATTAAGTTGTTTAAGAAGAAACTTAAAATTAAATAATTAAAAAGTAATTAAAGAGTAATTAAAGAGGCTGGCTTTTTAAGAGATGGACATGTCATGTATGTCTTGTATTCTGCGAAAAGGTAGCCTCTAATAAGTTTATTAAAAGGGAGATAAAATGAAAAAATAGCAGTTTGTTTACGAGGTATGCATATGTTAAAGATGGGAAGACCAAAATCAGACAATAACAAAGATAAAATTGTTGCTGTAAGGCTTACAGAAGAAGAACATCAAAGACTTACAATGTATGCCAAAAAACATTCTTTGAAAATTTCAGATGTACTAAAGAATGGATTGTACGAAGTGCTTAACAAATAGATGCAGATAACAACAAAAGAAAGCTTGGGTGGCTACCAATTGGCTACCACTTGAGCGGTTAATCACATTAATATACATAAATGGGGTTAAAATTGATGCAAAAAAAACATTATAACAAGATATGGTCCGCATACAAGACGTTAGAAAATGCGGAGTTTGAATAACGGACTAAAATGCCGAAAGCCTGTATTTATGCGGGCTTCCGGCATTTGTTTTATCAAATGGCTCTAGTTTGGCTCTATTTGTGGGCGGGATAAGGGTTGCGAAAGCACTGATGGAGAAATAAAGGCATAATGGTAAGGAAAAAGTGATATATGCATCTTGGAAGCACAGCAATACTGAAAATTATAAGTTCAGCTGGAACAAAAAGTATGTTATTTACTGGAGAATTCAGGGGATCTGTGGGGAGTAATTGCGGGAAAAAAGGAAAAAGCGTATAATGCAAGAAAATAATGTTTTCACAGTGTAAAATAGAGGAGAGAACTATCATGCAGAAAATACTGATTGTAGAAGATGATACAAATATCAATAATCTGCTTCAGGAAGCATTATCCAAAGCAGGCTATTCCTGTGAGCAGGCGTTTTCCGGAACTGAGGCAAAGCTGCTTTTGAATATGCAGGAGCATAGCTATGCACTGGTGTTGCTGGATTTGATGTTGCCGGGAATTACAGGAGAAGCAGTTCTGGAGGAAATACGGAAAAAGGGAAATCTTCCGGTTATTGTTTTGACTGCGAAAGATAGCTTGGATGAAAAGGTAAAGGTTTTAACTAGTGGGGCTGATGATTATATAACGAAACCTTTTGAAATCAGAGAGGTACTGGCAAGAATTCAGGTACAGCTTCGTCATACAGAAGAAAAGGAAATAAAAGAATCTAACCTTTCGTTCAGAGAGATGGTATTGAACAAAGCTACTTTTCAGGTCAGCATTGGTGGAAAAATACTTCCTAAGATAACAAGACAGGAGTTTGCGATTTTAGAATTACTGCTCAGAAATCCGAAGCAGGTTTTCAGTAAAGAGGACATTTTTGAATATGCGTGGGACGAACCATATATGGGTGAAACAAAAACTCTGGATGTACATATAAGCAATATTCGTAAAAAGATAAAAACAGTTACATCTGAGGAATATATTGAAACAGTCTGGGGAATCGGTTATCGTCTTCATCTATAATCTTTACTCTTTTTTTACTATTTATTTGCGTTTGATTAGGATTATTCCTTTATGATAAATGCAGATAAGAAAAAGGAGATGAAAAACTTGAGCGAAATGTTATTGGAAACAAGAAACTTGACTAAGCAATATGGACACCATAAAGCTGTGGACAGTGTCAATATGCATATTAAAAAAGGTGCTATTTATGGTTTTATCGGTCGGAATGGAGCTGGGAAGACAACTTGTCTGAAGATGATCAGTGGACTTTCCAAGCCAACTTGTGGAGAAATCGAGATGTTCGGATACAAGGGAAAGGATTTGCAAAAAGTTCGATCACGGATAGGATGTCTGATTGAGGCACCGGGACTTTATGGAGATATGACTGCATATGAAAATCTGAATATCAAATGCAAGCTGTTTGGAATAAAGAAAAAAAGTTATATTGAAGAAATATTGAGAATTATCGGTCTGGAGGATGTGGGAAAGAAAAAAACAAAACATTTTTCACTTGGAATGAAACAGCGTTTGGGAATTGGTCTTGCTTTGGTTGGAGAACCAGATTTATTAGTTCTTGATGAGCCAATCAATGGATTGGATCCACAGGGTATTGCAGAGATCCGGGATACGATTCAGAGACTTCAGAAAGAGAAGAATATGACAATATGCATTTCCAGTCATATTCTTGAGGAATTATCGAAGATTGCTACTGATTATGGAATTATTCATAATGGAAGTTTATTACAGGAAATTACAAGAGAAGAATTAATAAGAAGATGCAGTGAACGGATAGAGTTGACATTGGATCATCCGGAACAGGCGATTCCGGTGATGGATTCTATGGGATTTACCAACTATCAGGTAACAGATAAAGAGCATATTCATATTTTTGAACGATTGAATGAAAGTGCAGCGTTGAATATGGAACTTGCAAAGTCAGGAATTCCGGTAAAAGGGATTTCCATAACCAGTGAAGAACTGGAAACTTATTTTCTGAATCTGACGGGAGGTGCGGATCATGCTTAATATAATAAAAATGGATTTATACCGGATGCTTAAAACCAAAAGTATGTATGTAATCTGGATCGTACTGGCAGCAATATTATTGATTACAACATCTTTATGCAAGACAGATTATGAGCTTTTGACTGAAAAGGATGCCATGAAACAGGAGCAGGTTACTGAACCTACTGTGGATAATATTAATGTGGGAATGATGGTAACGCTGCCTACGGAGCCGGGAGAAAAGGTGACGGTATATGATATCTTTTTTGCCAATTCCCAAGGAAAATTGTATGCACTGCTTTTGGTAATTTTTACTGTTCTGTTTTCAACAGCGGATATCAGTAGCGGATATATTAAGAATATAGGAGGTCAGGTTAGAAATAGAGGAACTCTGATTTTTTCCAGGGCAATTGCCTTGGCTGTCTTTACGGTACTGACAATGGCAGGTGCATTCTTATTTCAGGCAGCGGCGAATGGTATTGTTTTCGGGGAATTGGAATGGGGAAATACAAAGGCAATTTTATCTTATTTTGTGACTGAACTGGCTCTTCATTATGCACTTGTGCTGATTTGTATGGCGATTGCAATTATTTTGAAAAATAATGTAATCAGCATGGTCATTGCTGTCTGTCTTAGCATGAATGTAATGACCATTGTGTATGGGGTGATCAATAGTGCTATTCAAAAAATAGGAATTCAGAATTTCCAGATTTATAAGTATACGATAACAGGAAAATTATCACTGCTTCCTATGGATCCGAGTGGAAATGAGTGTTTGGCGGCATTTGGTGTGGCAATAGTGTTCATCGTTATGATGATATCAGTAAGCAGCGTTGTTTTTCAAAAGAGGGATATTTAACGGATGTATATCGTAATTGGGATATTAGCAGGAATTATTATCTTACAATTTATTATTATGTGGAAATACCAGCGGCAGGTGAAAGACATCTGCCGCCAATTGGCGTTTATGATGAAACATGACAGTAACATGTTGATTAACCATGAATTTGATGTGGGTGGAATAGGAAAGCTTTCTGACAAGTTGAATGAGCTTTTGGAATTGCGAAGAAAAGAGAAGCAGCATTATCAGGAGAAAGAAGCTCTGATTGCGGACACTTATACAAATCTTTCTCATGATATCCGCACACCACTGACATCTTTGGACGGATATTTTCAGCTAATGGAAGAATGTGAAAATATAGAGGATCAGAAACGTTATTTAAGCATTATCCACGAAAGAATTCATAGTCTGAATGAAATGTTGGAAGAACTTTTTATGTTTACAAAGTTAAAAAACGAATCTTACAGTTTGAAATTGACATTGTGCTGTATGAACCGGATTTTGAAAGAAACAGTTTTTTCATACTATGATGAATGGGTAAGAATGGAAATTCAGCCGGATATTCAGATTACGGAAGAACAGTTGTATATACATGGAAACAGGCAGGGACTCCGCCGTGTTATCCAGAATGTGATAAAAAATGGGCTGGATCATGGAGAAAAGAAGATTAGCATTGTGTTGGAACGTGATCAAAATCAGGCGGTGCTTAGAATCAGCAATCAGGTTACACATCCAGAACAGATTAATATAGATCAGGTATTTGAGCGATTTTATAAAGCAGATGTTGCCAGAAGTAAAACATCTACTGGATTGGGACTATCTATTGCAAAGGAGTTGGTTAGTCGGATGGATGGAGAGATTGAAGCAAAAATAGAAAAAAAAGAGTTTATTGTTGAAATGAACTTTCCGATTGTAACCGATGCTAAATAGTATTTTGCGACGTAGAGGGATAATCAATAATTTTTATTTATCCTTGCAGAAGCATTAGCTCTTATTTTAGGATACTATCTAAGGAAAGTACCCATGACAGGGCATTAAGCGTCTGGGGGGGACGATTGTTTAGCGCCGATGACGGCTTATGAGATCATTTCGATTTTCATTGGGATATTAGCATTGTTGATGTCCTTTGGTAGAGAAATATTGGAACGAAGGATGATGAAAGAACTAGACTTGTTATATACAACAAATGTGGAAGCAGATATTTAAGTAGAAATTTCACCAATGCATTAAAAAGATCAGCGTTCATCTCCGAGTATTGTTCTGTTAGTAAATGATGACAAGAGGGCAGCCAAGAGGCTGTCCTTTTTTAATGGATGAGATTTTGGTAATTCTTAAAATAATATTTAGTGAAAAAAAGTTGCATAAAAAATAATCAATGATATAATAATGATAAGTAAATAGAAAAAGTGACTTGGAGGAATGAGCCATGATTATAGAGGTAAGAGCAAAAAACTGTTATGCATTTGAGGATGATATTACATTTTCAATGAAAGCAGATATGCGAAATAAGAAATTTGGAGCCAATGTTCATAAAGAGAACAATTTTAATGTCCTTAAAACGGTAGGAATATATGGACCAAACAATGCAGGGAAAACATGTTTAATTAAGTGTATTAGGGCAATAAGAAATGTGCTTTTAAATAAGAAAAATGGACTGATGCCGAATATATTTACTGATAGTGATGTATGCGAATTAGGGGTTACATTTATGGCATCTGGAAGAAAATTTTCTTATGATTTTAAGTATGACGCAGAAAAAGAAGAATATATATATGAGTCATTTTCGGAGATATTTAAAGATCAGTACAACAACGAAAAGGAAGTTTGTTGGTTAAAAAAAGATACTGTTAGTGAAATATATGAGTGTATTGATGAATCTGTTCAGAATATGATTTCAGTTGTATCGAAGAATAATTTGCTATGCTATGTGGTAGATACAAGTAAATTCGAACATATCAATGAGATGAAGCAGATTCTTGTCGGATTTGCAGAAAAAATTGATATCATCAATATGAATAACATACCTATGCAGCACACGATTGAACTTATGAAGAATAAGAATCAGTTACAGCAAAAGGTTGTTGAGTTCATAAAAAATGCTGACTTATATATGGATAATTTTGAATATGTTGATATGGATAAGATACAGCTGAAAACTGGTGAAGGTGACGAAAAGCCAGATGAGAAAGTGCTTGATATTCCAGAGAACATTATGGATCAAATCAGATTGGTTTCTACTTATAAGGGAGTCCATGTGCCAAGTATGATGTTTGACTCCACAGGAACAAAGAAGATTGCAGCTATTGCCAGCTATGTAATTGAAGCACTTGAACAAGGCAGGATTTTAGTCGTGGATGAGTTGGATAGCAGTATTCATTTTAAGCTTACCAGGGCGATTGTTGCGATGTTTAATAATGAATTAAATACAAGTGCACAGATGATATTTACAGTACATGATATAAATCTTATGGATTGCAAGAGAATGTTCCGAAAGGAGCAGATTTGGTTTGTTCATAAGGATGAAGAAGGTGTGTATGTATATTCACTTGCAGATTTTACAGCACAGCGGGGCGTACGAGATACGACAGATGTTATGGAAAAATATCGGAAAGGTGCTCTTGGAGCATTGCCTGATCCAGAACTAATCAATTCCTTGCTTAGTATTAAAGGTGGTGTAAAGGGGGATGATGCCGATGCCAAATAAGCTCCCTAAGTTTTTGGATAATCACAAAATCTGCATTATCTGCGAAGGCAATGAGGAATATGAGTATCTTAAGCGTTTGAAAGATTTGAAAGTGTGGAACGAGCAATATGACATTTCATTAGTTAATGCCGGTGGAAATGGAAATATCCCGGCGAGGTATCAAGACCGATATCAAAATGGAGCAGACGAACTTGTGCTTGTGTTTTGTGATACGGAAAAGAAACCTCACGAGCAGTATGAGGACATTAAACGCAAGATTAATGAGTTTCATGGTGTGGATAATGCTGCAGACGAAGTGATTATGTTTGGTAATCCATGTACGATGCAGATAATATCCAAGCATTGGACCGACGAAAATTTGAAATCTCCTGCAAAACCGGTAAATGCTCCCTTGATAAAGGAATATACCGGGGTGGAGAATTACAAAGGAAGAGCAGACCAGGTTCATGAGGTTATGGAACATGTTACTGCGGAGAATTACAAAGATATGAGTCGCCGAGTGAAAGATTTGGATTCGGATGATTCTGTTACTGGTAGCAGTAATTTTGGAAAGTTCATAAAGCTGTTTGAGAGTGATGATAGTGGGTGGATTGAGAAGATTAATGAACAAATAGAGTAGTATAAGGAGAGTACGAAAGTTATATTATGAACAAAGTAAATGTGATAAAACAAAATTTGGAGTTCATAGGTAAAACGTGGATTAAGTGTATTGGTACATTTGCAAGTATATTATCGCTTTTCTTTTTGTTTTGGACTTGGGATGATATACGCATTACGTCAACACGATATAAATGTGTGATAATAATATTATTATGTGTGCTTGCGCTCATACTTGCAATTCTATGGACGTGTATTTTTAAGAGAACAAAGACAATTTGGGAAAGTCCATCTGGGAAAATAAAAGTATGTTATTCTGATATTATGAAAGATGGGTTTGACAAAAGGAACAAGGAAGAAAAGTTATTTGTAATTCCGGTTAATTCATGTTTTGACACTATTGTAGATGAAGATATATCAACATGTTCAAAGCCATTGGTATCACCTAATTCGCTACATGGAAGATGGATAAAAACAATGGTTAATAAGGGATTTACTATAGAAGAAATAGACAACAAGATACATAATTGCTTGGAAATGCAAAATTTAGTGCCCAAAAGTATTATTGCTGACGAAGATAAGGAACGTGGGAAAAGAGAAGTATATGAGTTAGGTACAGTGGCGATGATTAGGGGAAATAACAATAGTACCTTTTTGTTACTTGCAATTTCGGAATACGATAAAGATAATATCGCTCATACTTCTGTCGATGATTTAGAAATGTGCATAAAATCACTTCTTAATTTTTACGATCAACATGGTCAAGGGCATAGATTGGTAATTCCATTGATGGGAACAAACCTTTCGAGAGCAGGATTGTCACATAATGATTCACTGAGAGTAATAACATCGTTATTTCAATTGTATGGAGATAAAATACATGGAGAAGTTGATGTTGTTATATATAAAGGAGATAAAGATAAAGTAACATTAGACATATAGTAAAGGAGGAATTTAATATGTCATATCGAAATGCAAATTATAGTGCGTTTTATGTTTCGGAACCATTTAGTGAAAGTAATTTAGGGGCAAATTCAACACATGATTTTGTTTACTACAATATGCTAAGATTGTGGAGGGGATAATAGTTTTCCCTTTAATGATGCACATGATAAGACATATAATGTGCGAGATGGTAGTGATTGGGAAAAGACTCTTAAGCCTAGACTTCATACAAGACTTGACAATTCTAAGAACATTATTTTATTTTTAAGTTCCATTACTGCCAATAGTCGTGCATTGAGGGAGAAAATGAATTACGGAATAGGTACAAAAGGTTTACCGGTAATTGTAATTTATCCAGATTACGACAAGAAGTCAGATATAGTTGATAGTAATAGCGGCATAGCTAATTGCCATGTAATCACATGATAAAGATGAGAGGGATACAGTATGGGATTAAGTTCTTTGACAAGATATAATCTTTTTATGGAAAGCGGAGATTCAATAGAAAGTGATGATGGAATAGTACGCTTTAGGGATTACTTATCAGTTAAGAATATGTATTATGATTCTGCAAGACTCATACGGGGCTTTGAAGACATTATTAATAATGAGGAAAGAATGTCTCAAATGGAAGAATATCAAGGAATCTTTGATCGTAATGCAAACGAAGTCCAAGATTTATTGTTCGTGCAGAGAATAACAAATCAAATACAGCAACAAATGAGTAAAAAAATGGAAAAAGAACAGTCTTCTTCCAATTCATTTAAAATATACTTTAGATACTTGTTAAAGGCTATTGCAGATTATCAAGAAGAAGTTATAGAAACCAATTTTATTGGGCTTTCGGACAATGAGATCATTCGTACCGCGAGAAAGCAAACCTTTTTGCCATACGCATATTACGACAAGGGGTTAACTCAAGCTTTGTTTTACTATTTTTGGCTTCGCTCTGGCTTTTTATATGTTAATTGGATGTGGGATGGAGCAAATAATCACAGTTCCGCCACCAAGGAGAAATTGGAAGATGCTTTAAAAGATAGCAATCAGTTTTTGTTCCTGAGAATGACGAATAAGTGATAAAGAAGAAAAATTAGGTTTGATGAACCTGAAAATGTTATAGGGAGGAACCACACGTGAACAGAACAGGTACATATGTTGCCTTTGACGGGCAGGGATCGACAGATCCTACAGAAAGCGATATTCATTATTTTAACTTGCTGAAGGCATGGAATAAATCTGGAAGTATAGATTTTAGGTTTACTAATTCACATGAAAAAACTTATCAGGTACGTGATAGCTCATCAAAAGCAACGCTTTTTAACAGATTAGAAACTAGATTATCAGCGAGTAAGAATTTTCTTCTGATTATATCGGATAAGACAAATTATGACAGAGGAATTCTTAATTGGGAAATTGAAAAGGCCGTTGATTATTATGAGTTGCCAATCATAATAGCATATCCAGGGTATTCTAAGATTGGCGCACCTTCTGAATTGAATAGCATGTGGACAAAATCTTTGGCGGAACGAATAAAAAATGAAAGGGCACATTGTATACATATACCGTTTAAAAAAGAACCGATATTTGACGCGATTAATCAGTTTTCTGTTGTTAATTCAAAGTATCCTAAGGGAGGCGCTTTGGGGTTTTACTCAGAGGAAGCGTATAAAAGCTGGGGTATTGTTTAGCAACGTGAAAACGAGCTTCGGCTTATATGCTATTCTGGGTATAATTTGGATACAGCAGCTTTGTAACCACATTAATAAGATACAAAACCGTATCAAAATAATGCGGTTTTGAAACACAATAACAATAAAGTAACATGAAAAAGTAAACCCGAAAAAGAGTTTGAATAAGAACCACAAGTCTTGGAACCCGCTAAATAAGCAAATTCCGAGACTTTTTCTTTTGCTCTGCTACTAATTTGCGACTAATAGCAACTACTCTATTTCACATCGTTTTGTTTTTTTAGATAGCTTTTCTTTGAGGCATGTGAAAAAATGATGAAAAGGTATTTGCGATGGTATTTGTATCTTGTATAATAATTTTACAATTATATTTTTTAATTCAGCAGATGATTTTTACCGAAAAGTATGCTGCTCATTAAAAACAATGGCAAATGGGTATTTTTATATCCAGATATACAAATGATAAACAGGAGGTTTTTTATGGATAAACACATAGAAAAAGCAATGCAGTTAAGAAGTAATGCGATGTGCCCGAACTGTGCGGAAACGATAATGATGACCTATGCAGAGGAGCTTGGTTTGTCGGAGAGCCAGATGAAGGCACTTGGTACAAATTTTGGTGGAGGAATGAAGTCAGGCAGTACATGTGGAGCTGTGACAGGAGCACTGATGGTACTTGGCGCATTGGGAATCTCAGATCCTCATATCGTAGGAGAGTTCCAGAGAAAGATGAAAGAGAATCATAATGGTATGATAAATTGCTTTGATCTGTTAAGAGCAAATGCACAGGCGGGCGGTCAGAAGAAACCGCATTGTGACGGTATGATCAAAGAAGCCATTGAACTGATAGAAGAATATAGGTAATACCCTGGGAGGAGAAACATTATATGAGAGGAAAACGAGGACTTTTACTAGCCGTAGTTATTTTATTAGTATTCGGTATATTTGCATTTCAGGGAGCCGATATAGAGACTTATGCAAAAGGTACAACTTCGAAATGGACGGTAGCTACGAGTAAAAAAACTTATGCTTATACAGGAAAGAAAATTAAACCGAAAGTTACAGTGAAGTATAAGGGGAAGAAATTAAAACCGAAGAACTATAAGGTTACATATCCTAAAAAGCCCGTCAAACCGGGTAAGTACAAAATTAAAGTTACCTTAAAAGGCAAATATAAAGGTAAAAAATTAAAAGGAAGCAAAACCATAGAATATAGCATAGCGGTTCCTGCGGTAAAAGGTCTGAGTGGCACAATTAAGAGCGGTGAGTATTATGGGGATGCTTTATGCTTTAGCTGGGATGACAATTCGGCTATGAATATCGATGGATATGACATAGAAGTAAAAAATAATGGGAAAAATGGAAATAAATTAACAAAGAAGAAAATAGAAGCTTATTATAGCAACTACAATGTTGAGATTTATGAATATGGGACGACATATACATTCCACATACGTTCCTATAAGAAAATAGGCGGGAAAAAATATTATTCCAAATGGTCTAAAGTAACGAAAAAGGTACCGGTACCAGATTATCATATGACTACTAAGACAGTAAATGGGATAGAGCTTGCATACAAGCAGGACGCATTTCCATTCTTTAAATATACCGGTTATTCGAGTTATGATGGCGATGTAAAGGACAGAACTTCAAAGAATTTTGCACAGTGCTATTTTCCGATCTTTATTAAGCAGAGGCTGAAGGATAATTTTATAATTCATACAGAATATAATGAAAAATGTGGATTTAGCAGTTTTTCACATTCGCAATACATTCCGAACAGAAAAGATGTTCAGGTAGCAACAAATATATCGGTGACATATTATAATGAAATGCCGGTTGAAGATAAAATGCAGCAGGCCCTTTATAAGCAGGGCTATGTTGGATACATACTTGTAAATGCAAGCTGTCTGTTGGATAAAAAGCAATCGGTAGGTGTATATTTTGGTGATGCAAAGGTTGTAACACTGGTATCAAATGGATATTCAAAAGCCAAGGAATATGACTACAGAAAATATAGAGGATATAATCCGTTCATAGAACCTGTGTATATTTATGAAAGCGAAGTGCTTCTAAAAGATATGTTAAAAGATGTTGCTAAATGTGCACCAAACATGACAGATTATGAAACATATACGGCACTTAAATATTGGATACAAAATCACACCTATACGGAGTACTCATGCTGGGGTGCGGCAACGGTGGCAAATGCTATGATGGAGCTTGGTTATCCATACATAATACTGTCTTGTTCGTATGATGGGAAGGATGGACTTTATAACGACTACAGCCGATACTATTCTCCTGCAAGTAAAATCGCACATGATTCGGCTGGACATATGATAACATTGATTTTTATGGAGCCGGGCAAATATGTAAGGTGCGAGGTTCAGGGCTATGGATTTGGCAGTTCAGAATTTAAGTTTGATCCTACAGGATGGCAGAGACCTGTTAACAGCACATTAACTTCCGCATCAGCTGAGTTTGGGTTAAATGAATATAATACCATCGAAGAATTAATGAAGGGAGATTATTATATAGATATCAATAAATACGATCCATATGACTGGCATACATGGTCCACTCATTTAGAGTAATAGTGCAAATAGATAAAAGTACTTGCATATTTATCTGCATTTATATATAATGGAAAAACATCGAAAATAATTGAAAAGACAAGGTATATATTAGGACGAGGCTAAAAGTCTGTCCGGATATATACCTTTTTTATATTATTTTCAATGGAGGTGCTGATATGGCATACAAATTTACAGAAAAAAGAAACAACATTCAGGAACAGACCACATATGTGCTCTACATGATCGTCAGCAGTTATTTTCACAAAAGCATCTGTAATTCCCGAACATTGGAGACATCGTTGTATCTTCATTATCTGGAGATGTCGAAGAACCAGCAGGAAAATCTGGAGAAGCAGGTGATCCGAAGATCGGAACAGGATCTTGGGGAAGTCATGTCTGTGCTTTCTCAGATGAATTGTGAGGTCGTGTTTACCCACAGGGATAACCGATACTATCTCGATTTCGAGACCGGGTTCGAGACGGTGTCTGTGGTGGTGGATCAGATGGGACACTACGTCATAGATGTGTTGATGTAGGTGATACCAGAAAGGCAGTCGCCAGATGCCTGCGGAAATGCAGGGGTCTGGCGATTTGCAGTATTTATATAGTGAATGGAAATGTTTTGTAGATGACCGCTTATTTGGACATTACACTTGTTACTATTGAATCATCATTGTGAAGATCAAAGGAGATTAATTTATGAGCAAAAGAGAACCAATCAAAACTACAAAAGAAGCAATTATTTCATATTGGGCAAAGCATCAGGACGAATGCGGATTAAGTGTAGACTGGGCTGAAGCGGGTGAAAGATGTTGGAGATGCGGGTGTGAGCGTTCATTGGATCGATGCCACATTATACCGGATTCATTAGGTGGAAAAGATGAACCGGAGAATTTGGTGCTTTTGTGCAAGAGATGCCATGCAGATGGTCCGAATGTTGCAGATCCGGAGATTATGTGGGACTGGATAAGAGCCTATGGGGTTTCGTTTTATGATACATTTTGGGGATGTGAGGGAATGCGCGAATATAAATTTATATATGGGTATAAATTTCGGAGCGCATTAAGATATATTCTGGATCATTCAGAAAATGAGCTGGATGAAAGAAAAATGCAGGAATATATAAGTAAAGAAATCAAGTCCCTTGCAGACAGATCAAGTGTGCATTTTGGACAAAATTACTGGAATACAGCAACATATGCAGGAAATCTTAGAATGATAATTAAGTCATTAGCAGAAAAGCAGGGGATTAACATTAAAGAAATAGATAAAGAACTACAGCAAAATAAATCCTCATGGTGGCTGGAAGCATTTTAGAGAAAGCAGCATAGTTCCTCTAAAGAGTGGGATTTTTCCCTTTTCACCTATTTTATATATTTTACATATGCGACAAACAATGCATAGCTGGAAAAGTCCGTGTAAGTGATGCTTGAAAAATAGTCGCCAGATATCTGCAGGAATGCAGGTGTCTGGCGATTTGCATATGCTGTCAGTTTAAAAATGGTAGTATGACTATACGAAATGTGTTATAATGCAAAAGAAGTAATAAGGGGTGGGTTAGTCTAATAGCCAAATCTGGCAAGAATTACCTAAAGAAATAAATAATCTTATACTTTGCGAATAAAGGACAATTTATATTATATATTGTCGAATAAAAGTAGTGAGGCACAAATGGATACAAGAAAAGAAATGATAGTTATACAGGGTGTAATAAAAACATGCAAGGTAGCATTATGTGAATACAATAGAGAAATGTATTCCTGGAATGTTTGGTATAACGATGGAAGGTTTTCTATATATAGGTATGATGAAGTGGAAAAATTAACAAATCCCAAGGTTTTAAATCCTGTTGAATACCGCATTAGCAGGAATGGTAAGGAATTCTTTAATATAGAAGAAATCTATGTTTTTAATGGTAGAGAAGAGGAATATTGGCATATTTGTTTCAAAAAAGAAATACAAGGCGATTATTTTCGGAGAGATCTTAGCATAGATAAATCCATTTTAAGTCAGGGTAATGAAGCAAATAAATTTGAGTATATGAAGCAGATTGCAGAATTGAGTGATCTCAGAAATAATAGAACAGGTGATAAATTACTGGTAAAGAAATATGAGAAAATATCCTTCATAAGCCCATATGTAGCATTATCCCATTACTTGAATCCGGCTAATTATAAAATAAAAAAGGGAAATTATACTCCAATCTTTCCGTTTGGGTGTAATAACAGTCAGTATACAGCAGTGAAAAAGGCGATGGAGAATCAGATCAGTGTCATTCAGGGACCTCCTGGTACTGGCAAGACTCAGACAATTTTGAACATAATTGCAAATATTTTAATGGATGGAAAAACAGTTCAGATTGTTTCTGGAAATAATTCAGCTACTGAAAATGTATATGAGAAATTGAGTTTTCCAGAGTATAATATGGGATTTATTGCAGCACGATTAGGTAATTCCGAAAATAAAAAACGTTTTATAGAACAACAAAGCATTGACTATCCTGACTTTTCATCATGGAGAGTACATACGGATATTCTTGCGTTACAGAGAAAAATACACGAAGATTCTGTTAAATTAAGGACTGTATTTGATAAACAGGAAAGATTGGCTGCATTAAGACAAGAACTTTCACAGATGCTTATAGAACAGGAATATTTTAATCAATATGTACAGGAAAAGAATATCTATATAGCAAAAATAAAGTTCCGGAAAAAGATATCATCGAAAAAATGGATCGAATTATGGCAGGAGTGGCAGATGGCTGTAGAGGAAAAACAGAAAATCAGTTTATGGATTAAATTGAAGTCATTATTTATGTATGGGATAGGAGATTGGAAATTTTATAAACAGGATATCACAAATGTAATTACAATATTTCAGGTTATGTATTATTATGCAAGAAAAGAAGAATTAACAAGTGAAATATTAGAAATAGAAACCTATTTAAAAAATACGGATCAGAATTTATTAAATAATCTATGTAGTGAATCTATGTTGGTTTTAAAAAATCAGATAGCAAAAAGATATGGAAATAACACGGAACGTAGAATATTTACGGAAGATGATTTATGGAAAAATTCGGAGGAGGTATTAGCGGAATATCCTGTCGTATTGAGTACAACATTTTCAGCCAGAAACAGTCTGAATTCGAAAATAATATATGATTATCTTATTATGGATGAAGCTTCACAGGTTGATATCGCAACAGGAGTATTAGCCCTTTCGTGTGCACGGAATGTTGTAATTGTTGGAGATACGAAGCAGTTGCCTAATGTTGTCCCAAATGATATAAAAAACAGAGCAGATGCTATATTTAATAATTTTAAAATTGATGAGGGATATCGGTATACCAAGAGTTTTTTGCAATCTGTTTTAGAAATTATACCAAATGTTACACAAACGATGTTGCGTGAGCACTACAGGTGTCATCCGAAGATAATTAATTTCTGTAATCAAAAATTTTATCATGGTGAATTGTTAATTATGACAGAGGATCATGGTGAGGAAGATGTGTTGTCAGTTGTTAAAACAGTTGTAGGAAATCATGCGAGAGATCATTATAGTCAGAGACAGATTGATGTTATAAAAAATGAAATTATTCCGCAGCGTAATCTTGATTTACAGAAAACAGGCATTATAACGCCATACAGAAACCAAATGGAAGCATTGTGTAATGAAATTTTAGATACAGATATTGCAACGGTACATAAATTTCAAGGACGGGAAAAGGAGAATATAATAATTTCTACCGTTGATGATGAGATTTCAGATTTTGTTGATGATCCATATTTGCTTAATGTTGCTGTATCGCGAGCAAAAAAGAGACTGATATTAGTGGTAACAGGAAATGAACAAACACGGGAGCGTAACATAACAGATTTGGTTGCTTATATTCAATACAATAATTTTGAAGTTACAGATAGCAAAATTTATTCTATATTTGATTATTTGTACAAGCAATATACAGAAGCAAGAAAGTTATATTTGAAGAATCATCCAAAAGTGTCAAAGTACGATTCTGAAAACTTAATGTATAGTTTAATTGAGGATATTCTTGCTGAAAATAAATATGCAAGTTTGGATGTCGTTTGCCACTTCCCTTTGAATAAACTAATAAGAAGTTCAGAGTTGTTAAGTGATGAAGAAAGGCGATATGTTGCCCAGTCTGGTACGCATGTAGATTTCCTTATATATAGCAGACTTGGTAAAAAGCCGATACTTGCTATCGAAGTCGATGGATATGAATATCATCAGGCAGAATCCAAACAGGCTTTCAGAGATTCAAAGAAAAATCATATATTTGAGTTGTATAAAATTCCATTATTGCGGTTTTGTACAAATGGAAGTGGAGAAAAGCAACAGATTATTGAAAAGTTGGAAGAAGTGATGGGATAGGATTACTTTATCTTCCCCTCCACCTTCTTCATATGTCTTACATATACGATAAACAGTGCACATCCGGTAAATATCCATGAAGCCACATATACATTCAACAGCCAGTCAAATGTTGGCAGCAGGCGGAAGACCGTGCCAAGCCAGATCAGACGGAAAACAACCGTTCCTAAGATGGTGAAGATTGCAGGTTCTACCGATTTGCCCATACCACGGAGAGCGGCACTTTCAACCTCGTAAGTAGTGGTCAGACCTTCCAGTGAGCAGACATGATACATACGGATCAAAGCATAGGCAGCGACTGCTGTACTTTTTGTGTAGATTCCGACGAAAAAGTCACTCCATACGATAAAGATAACTGCGAGAATCTCTGTGAAGACAATGCCAAACAGCATGTTTAACCAGAACACTTTCTTGCAGCGTTTGATGTTTCCTGCGCCATAGTTCTGGCTGGTGAAGGTGACCGTTGCCTGTGCAAATGCATTTGCAATGTCATAGGTAAAATATTCAAAATTAAGCGCAAGAGAAGAACCTGCGATCGCAAATTTGCCAAATGAATTAATACCACTCTGGATAAAAACATTCGAGATCGAGAAAATGGTTCCCTGGATACCGGATGGAATACCGATCTGAAGGATCTTGCGCAGATATGGGCGTACAATCTTCATCCGGTTGAACCGGAATGCAAACTCATCATCTCTGCGATAAAGATATACCATGACCATAACAGCACTGATAACATTAGAGATTACAGTGGAAATGGCAACACCGGCAACACCCAGATGAAAGCAGATGACGAGGATCAGATTCAGGATGACATTTACGATACCGGAGATGATAAGATAGAACATTGGTCGTCTGGTATCACCGAAGCTTCGCAGAATGGCAGCTCCAAAATTATAAACAGTCATAAACGGAATGCTTAAGAAATAGATGCGGATATATAACAGTGCTTCGGCAAGAACACCGGACGGTGTACCGGATAATTCCAGAATGATCCGGGCAGAGGCAAAGCCGAGGATCATAAGCCCAAGTCCGAGGATTGTGCCAAATGTCAGGATCGTATGTACCATATCGTTGATCTTGTCACGCTGTTTCTGACCGATCAGATTAGCGAGGACGGCATTTGGTCCCACAGCCAGACCGACGATCAGGTTGACAAAGATGCCGACCAGAGCCACACAGCTTCCGACTGCAGCGAGCGCATTATCTCCGGCAAATCTGCCGACAACAGCGACATCTGCGGAGTTGAATAATTGCTGTAAAATGCTGCTGCATGCAAGTGGCAGTGAAAAAAGGATCAGCTTGCCAACTAATCCCCCGTTTAACATATCCATTTCTTTTGACTTTATCGTTTTCATATCTATAATCCCAAAGTAGTATTTTGAAATGTTTATTTCACACATTAGAAGCAGAATCTATTTAAACACCATCGACAAATGTCGTCAAGACGGATATTATAAAAAATATAAATTTTTCTGTAACGTTTTTCCGGGAGCGTTGTCATATAAGTGATGGGAGGTGAATAAGGAATTAAAAACACTCTGCAATACAACATTAAATATTATTAATGTGATATTAATGTCAGATTAACATTTTTTTCAAACGTTGTGATATACTGAAACAGATATTGGTAAAGACATGGTAAAGAAACAGTAAAAATGCTTCATGCATAAGGCAGTGAAATTGGAAATGAGGTCGTATGGAGAGTAAGAAAAAATGGATATTTAATATAATATTTTTGCTTCTGATCTTTGCAGCAACCCTTTATGGTGTGTTTCATGGCAAGGATATGGGGCGGATTATCGAAATAATTAAAACTGTGAACCCATTTTGGTTGATTCCCGGCGTTATCTGTGTAATAATCTTCATATGGGGAGAATCTATCATTATACATTATCTGATGCATTCACTTGGTATAAAGGTAAAGAAATGGACCTGCTTTTTATTTTCATCCGTTGGTTTTTTCTTTAGCTGCATTACTCCGTCTGCATCGGGCGGTCAGCCGGCACAGGTTTACTATATGAAGAAAGAAGATATACCGATTCCGATCTCAACGATGGTATTGTTGATCATAACCATTATCTACAAGATGGTACTGGTACTGCTTGGTGTTGCATTGGTGATCTTCGGGCAGGGATTTATACATCGGTATTTATCGGATGCAATCTTCTGGTTTTATCTCGGAATGGGATTAAATGTGGTGTGTGTAGCGATTATGGTTGTATTTGCATTTCATCCGAATTTTGCGAAGTCAATTATGATCAAAGGGCATATTTTGTTAGAAAGAATCCATATATTAAAACATAGAAAGTCAAGAGCAAAGAAGCTGGTTCAGTCGATGGATCAGTATCGGGGAGCTGCTGTTTATTTGCAGGAAAATAAAAAGGTGCTGATCGTTGTATTCCTTATTACGATGGTGCAGCGGTTTGCGTTGTTTGCAGCAACCTGGTTCGTATATCTTGCATTTGGATTAAAAGGAACATCGGCGTTTACCGTGATACTTCTTCAGGGCTCGATCGCGGTTGCAGTTGATATGCTGCCGCTTCCGGGCGGAATGGGAATTAGCGAGAAGATATTCCTTGATATCTTCCTTCCGGTATTTGGAAGTATGCTTCTCCTTCCGGGTATGGTATTGTCCCGCGGCCTGGGGTATTATACGGAACTGATCCTCAGTGCGATATTTACGATTGTTGCAAATTTTACTATTGGAAGAAAAAAGAAAAGTGTGGTAGAGAAATGTTAGGTGTTTATGATTATACAGTAATTCTTACATATATCAGTCTGATGGTGTCCATCGGTGGTATGTTATTTTCATTAAATGGCGACTGCCGGATGGCGCTTGTATGTCTGGCAATTTCCGGTTTGTGCGATATGTTTGATGGCAAGGTTGCACGGACCAAGAAAGATCGTACAGAGGTTGAAAAACGATTTGGAATCCAGATCGATTCTCTGGCGGATATTGTCTGCTTTGGAGTTTCACCGGCAATCCTTTGCTACCGCATGGGAATGCGTGGATTGACTGGTGTTGCGATCCTGTTATTCTATGTGCTGGCAGGCCTCATCCGTCTGGCATGGTTCAATGTTTCTGAGGAAGTCAGACAGGATGAGACAGAGGAAAAACGTAAATATTATCAGGGACTTCCGATCACATCTATGGCTGTGCTTTTGCCGCTTCTGGCAGTATTTAAGCCGATGCTTGGCAAGCGGGAATTCATGCTCAGCCTTCATGCGTTGGTACTGTTGGTCGGTTTGCTGTTTATTACAAATTTCAAATTCCGTAAACCAAAGAACCGCACACTGGCGATCATCGTTGGCATTGTAACGTTGGCGGTGCTTCGAATGCTCCATATATGGTAGGAGAAGATTGGAGAAAAGAAAATGAGTATCATATATATAGATCGAAAAGGACATAAAAGACAGGGCGAGACCGGTCAGGATCGCCTGCTTGCATTTATCTATGGACATGCAGTGACGAGGTGTCTGATCCGTCCCTTTCTGTCACCGGTAGTGTCCCGCATAGGCGGGGCATTTTTGGATACCCGGATTTCAGGACTGGCAGTTCCGGGGTTTGTAAAGAAGAATGGCATTGATCTGTCCTTATATGAGAAACAGATATTTGATTCATATAATGATTTTTTCACTCGAAAGATCAGAGCAGAAGAACGACCGGTTAATCCGGATGCAAATGCGCTGGTCAGCCCAAGCGATGGAAAGGTCAGTGTGTATAAGATCCATGAAAATGGACATTTTCTTATTAAACACACCGAGTATACATTGGAACAGTTGTTGCAGGACAAGAAGCTGGCTAAGCGATATCTGGACGGACATATCTATGTGATCCGGTTGACGGTAGATGATTATCACAGGTATTGTTATGCGGCAGATGGAAGAAAATCCGAACAGCGTAAGATAGCAGGAATTCTGCATACGGTGAACCCGGTTGCAAATGATGTCTGTCCAATCTACAAGATGAATTCCAGGGAGTATTGTCTGATAAAGACGGAGCAGTTTGGAACGCTTCTTCAGATGGAAGTCGGGGCATTGATGGTTGGTAAGATCAGTAATAATCAGCAAGGCTTGGGATTTGTTCATAAGGGTGTTGAAAAAGGACGATTTGAATTCGGCGGTTCAACGATCATTCTGTTGACACAGAAGAATGTCGTGATACCGGATCGGGATTTATTGGAACATACCGGATCAGGAATGGAAACACTGGTGAAAATGGGAGAGCAGATCGGACGATCAGCGAACCGTTTGGATGCATAATTGGATATGCAGATATATATCGAAAGAATAGTCAGGTGATCATAAATGAAACCAAGATCAGAAGCAAGTAAAAACCTATATCAGGTGATGCTCGACCGGGGCTATCCGGTGGAATTCTGCGAGGTTATAACACAGAATCTGAATACAGATTTTACAGCCGGTCGTATGATCGGCTATTTGTCACATTATCAGACCCTTCCTATGGAGGAGGTCGTAGATGAGATGCTCGCGATCCTCACAGACCGCAACCGCATCATACAGAAAAAAGAACTGGAGCGTAACAACGCCAGGTGGAATGAGTATCTGGCGAATGGCATTCCTAATGACGAGGAGTAATGCCGAGATTCAGATATTTTATATTTATAATAATACCCCTATTGATATAACATGAACGAGATTTCGTTGTGAGAATGCACATTGCCAGTAAATGCGGGTGCATGTTTGAGCCCAAAGGGCGAGTTTGCACAGGAGCATTTACGAATCAGGCATGTGCACCGAACAGAAATCGTAGTGTGTTATTCAATAGGGGTATTGTTATAAATAGAAGTATCTGAATCTCGCATTATCCCTGTTTTAGCCGATTCCGCCTAATGCGATTCCAAGTATTAAAACCAGAATGCAGATAGGGCAATAGATATATTTGCAGATTGGCAGGAATTTGTCGGTGAACTTCTTTTCACGTCCAAGGTTTACCTGCTCCTCTACATATTTCTTACCGCATACCCAGAAGAACATGATTCCGGCAAGTCCTGCACCAAGCGGGCAGATATAGATGGACAGAACATCCATCCAGCTGGATACGATTCCTTGAATACAGATGGATACGATCACGCCGATTCCTGCGATCACGCCACAGGATAACTTACGATTTAATCCGAGCTTTTCTTGAATCGTTGCGATCGGAGCTTCGTACAGATTGATCAATGAGGACAAGCCCGCAAAGAATACTGCAACGAAGAAGATCATGGCGATGATATGTCCGCCCGGCATAGATTTGAACAGGGCAGGCAGATAGATGAACATAAGTCCGGGACCACCCTGGTCTAACTGCGCACCGGTCGTTGCCATAACCGGAATGATAACGAGGGCGGCAAGTAACGCAGCAATCGTATCAAATAAAGCAACCTGTCCGGCAGCTTCAGGTATATTTTCTTCGTCCGGCAGATAAGAGCCATAGATCAGTGTTCCGTTTCCTGCAACAGACAGGGAGAAAAATGCCTGACCAAGTGCGTAGATCCATGTCTTTGGATCGGCGAGAACCTTTGGCTCGATCCGGAAGATATATTTATATCCTTCAGTAGCACCCGGCTGGCAGGCGGTATAGATCGCAAGAATGATAAACAGGATAAAGAACAGAGGCATCAGGATCTTATTTGCCTTTTCGATTCCGTTTCCGATACCAAACATCAGAATGATAATGCCGACAGCGAGTGCAATGATCTGCCATAGGTTATTGCCGAATGCAGAAGCGGTTGAGCCAAATGCGGCACCAAAGGATTCTACATTTTCCGGTGCAAGTGTTGAACCAGTAAATGCACCGATCATGTATTTTAAGATCCAGCCCATTACGACAGTATAGCCGATCGCCATGGCAAGCGCGCCGAGTACCGGTATAAATCCAAGAATTTCGCCAAGCTTTCGTTTGCCCTTTGTTCCACAGGCATAGCCGAAAGCGTCGACCGGACCGGATTTGGTAGCACGTCCGAAACTCATTTCGCCGATCACACCGGTGAATCCGATCAGGATAACGAATATGAAGTAAGGGATCAGATAAGAGCCTCCGCCATAGAGGGATACTCTGGTTGGAAACATCCAGATATTACCCATGCCGACCGCTGAGCCGATACAGGCGAGGACAAATCCCCATTTGTTGTTGAATGATTCACGTTTTTTCATCTTTTGATAACTCCTCCAAACAAATTACATACCCATATACTATACAGGAAAATGTGGGATTACGCCAGCAAACTTTTCGAAAGTTTTCGCAATGCGGCAGAAACGAATGTTGATATTGTCATATTACCGTAGAATTTATATAATGAAAAAGGATGAGAAAATTCTCTGGGATGCGCGAATTATCCCAACTGCAGATATACAAAAGAGATGAAATGACAGGAGGAAATACATGAAGATAAGAGATATTATAGGGCAGGAGAAAGCAACATTGTCATTTGAGGTTTTTCCGCCGAAGAAGGATACAGATTTTGCAAGTGTGGAAGCTGCGGCACTTGGAATTGCGGCATTGCGGCCGAGTTATATGAGTGTTACATATGGAGCGGGTGGCAGCACAAAAGGACATACGATCAAGCTTGCAAATGAGATTCAAGAAAAATACGGAGTTCCGACGATTGCGCATCTGACCTGTGTATGCGCAAATAAAGACAGCATCCGGACAGCACTTTCTGAAATGAAAAATGCAGGGATTGAAAATATCCTGGCACTTCGTGGGGATATTCCAAAGAATTATGATGGACAGGTATTTACTGATTTTGCTCACGCATCGGAGCTGGTAAAATTAATAAAAGAGAGCGGAGACTTCTGTGTGGGCGGAGCTTGTTATCCGGAGGTTCATCCGGATTCTGCAAACAAGCAGGATGATATTGCAAACCTGAAAAAGAAAGTGGAAGCGGGATGTGAATATCTGACTACACAGATGTTTTTTGATAACAATATTTTCTTTAATTTCATGTATCGTATCAGAGAAGCAGGGATTGCTGTGCCGGTGATTCCGGGGATCATGCCGATCACGAAGCGGGTTCAGGTGAAAAATGCCGTTAAATTATCCGGCTGCAACGTGCCGGAACGTTTCAAGAATATTGTTGACCGGTTTGGAGATACCGAAGATGCAATGAAGCAGGCAGGTATCGCTTATGCGACTGATCAGATCATAGATCTTCTGGCAAATGGCGTAAAGCACATTCATGTATATTCCATGAACAAGCCGGAGGTGGCAGCAGGAATTCAGGCAAATCTGTCTGATATTTTGCTGGTTTAAAAGATGTACGATTTTTTGTGCATATAAAACTGTAATATAAAGCCATAAACGGGTTGACTGTATAAAAAATACAGGAAATTCAAAGAAAATCGGAACTTTATAGGACAGAACAAATGTACAGGAGGTCGGCATTATGATAAAAGGATATTTTGTAACGGAAGGTTATATGGGATATGTAGATGGAAGATACCAGCTTTTTGCGGATGAAACAGATTATATTGAATACATGGAAGAATAGTGAATGATGGCATTCCAATGATATTTGCCCCATGCCAGTATTCATCTATTATAAATGGCTCGCTGTGGTTTCTATTCCATGCACATGCCTGATTCGTAAATGCTCCTGTGCAAACTCGCCCTTTGGGCTCAAACAAGCACCCACATTTACTGGCAATGTGCATGTCATAACGAAATCCTCGCTGATGCCATGTTATAATAAATGAATATTGGCATCAGACAAATTATTCATTGGAATGCCATTTTTACATTGTTTATAAATATATAATTGTTTTATGCGAATACTAATAGTAACATGTGTAGTATATGAAAATAATAAGAATATAATTTTGAACCTGGTGAGTGCAAGATTGTAAAATTGAGAAAACAGGAAAGGATGATGATTATAGATGTGTACAGCAGCGACGTATAAAACGAAGGATTTTTATTTTGGCAGAACATTAGATTATGAATTTTCTTACGGGGATGAGATTACGGTGACACCGAGAAAGTTCCCGTTTGAGTTTCGTCATATGGGAAAGAGGGATTCTCATTATGCGATCATTGGCATGGCGCATGTGGCAGGTGAATATCCGCTTTATTATGATGCGATCAATGAAAAGGGTGTCGGTATGGCGGGACTTAATTTTGTTGGAAATGCAGTTTATCAGGCAGTAGAAGCTGGTAGGGATAATGTTGCGCAGTTTGAATTTATCCCGTGGATACTTGGACAGTGTGCGGATCTGGACGAGGTACGGGCATTGCTTGACCGGATGAATCTGGTCGGAACACCTTTCAGCGAACAGCTTCCATCGGCACAGTTACACTGGATCATAGCAGATCGAAATGCTGCGATCACAGTTGAGTGTATGGCGGATGGAATGCATATACATGAGAATCCGGTCGGAGTTCTCACGAACAATCCACCATTTGAGACACAGATGTTTTTATTGAATAATTATCAGGGCTTATCTCCGAAACAGCCGGAAAATACTTTCGCAGAGCAGCTGCAGTTACAGTCTTACAGCAGGGGCATGGGTGCACTTGGTTTGCCGGGAGATCTGTCGTCAGCGTCACGATTTGCAAAGGTCGCATTTACAAAAATGAATTCGAAATCCGGTGACAGCGAGGCGGAGAGTATCAGCCAGTTCTTCCATATTCTTGGATCGGTTGATCAGCAACGTGGATGCTGTGAAGTGACAGATGGCAAGTATGAGATCACGCTCTACACCTCCTGCTGTAATGCAGATAAAGGAATCTATTATTATACAACATACGAAAACCACCAGATCACAGGTGTGGATATGCACCATTGTGATCTGGATGGTTCCGAGCTTTTTAGGTATCCACTGGTTCAGGGAGAACAGATCCACTGGATGAATTGACACACCTATTTGGCAGAATGTAAAATAGTGGGAGAAAAAATGTTATAGAGGCATTGCGAGGTGAAAACACAGAATGAATTATTATATCAGTGATCTGCATTTCTGCTGTGCCAGCCAGCTCGCAGGCAGCGGAAGCGGATATGACGAAAGAGAATATAAGACACTGGAAGAAATGCATGCCGATATGCTTGCCAGATGGAACCGGAAGGTGACAAACGGAGATACGGTCTATATCCTTGGCGACATCAGTAAGCGGGGAAAAAGTGAAGAATTGATCGCATTGGTTGCGCAGTTAAAAGGGCATAAGATCCTTGTGCATGGGAACCATGATGATCTGTCAGATTACAGGCTCCGGCAGTTATTTGAGGAGGTTTGTAATTACAAAGAGATTACAGACAACATTCGAGGAAATGCATATAAGCTGGTGCTTTGTCATTATCCGATCCTGTTCTGGAATGGTCAGCATAGAGGGAATATTCTGTTGTATGGGCATACACACCGATCCCCGGAGGATGTGTTTTTTCAGGACTGCATAAAGCGGCTGAATGAACGCAAGGATCTTCATGAGGAAGACCAGGATTTCCTGGCGATCAATGTCGGTTGTATGCAGCCTTATATGAATTATGAGCCACAGTCATTGAAGGAACTGTTAGAAGCAAGAGGGATTGAGATTCCGGAAAAAAAGAAAAAAGGAAGGTAATTTCAGATGAAAAGTACATTAATTAAAGACACAACAAAATCAGAACGAATTGCACTTGTAAAACAGTGGGAGGAAGAAGAAGGCTGTGAGAATTCCGGTATGAATTTGATGGAATATTTCAGAGATTACATTGATGGCAAGAAAGAAATTGCAGAAGTAAATGCTGCATTTCGCACAAATTATGTAGTAGAAACACCGGAAACAGAAGAAAAACCTATGTGTGGTATGGGCGGAAGAAGATTTTAAGTATATAATTATTATTCTTATCAAAATGACCGGAACGGCAAAAAAATGAAAAGCTGCCGCTCCGGTCATTGATAGAGATAAAATACAAAAACGCAACAGGATGGAATGAGTTTATGCAGAATGTATATAAGCAGATCGCGGACAATCTGATCGCATGGTATCCGGAGCATGCCAGAGATCTTCCATGGAGAAAAGATAAAGAACCGTATCATGTATGGTTGTCGGAGATCATGCTGCAGCAGACGAGAGTGGAAGCAGTAAAAGAATATTACAGAACGTTTTTGCAGGAGCTTCCGACGATCGAGGCGCTGGCAGAGGTAGATGATGACCGCCTGATGAAACTTTGGGAAGGACTTGGATATTATAATCGTGCAAGAAATCTGAAAAAGGCAGCAGGAGAAGTGGTGATAGAATGGCAGGGAAACTTCCCTGCAGAATACGATGAGATTCTGAGTCTGCCGGGAATCGGAGAATATACGGCGGGAGCGATCGGCTCGATCTGCTTTGATCTGCCCACTCCTGCAGTGGACGGAAATGTCCTCCGGGTATATACCAGAGTGATGGAAGATCCGTCAAATATCGACAAGCAGGCAGTAAAGAAGAAAATCCGGGAGGAACTTCTGCAGGTGTACCGGTATGGACATTGCGATATGCTGACACAGAGTCTGATGGAGGTTGGAGCAACAATCTGTCTGCCAAATGGTGCGCCAAAATGTGAGGTGTGTCCACTACAGGAATTGTGTAAAGCTCATAAGCATGATTCCTGGCAGCAGTATCCGGTTCGTGAAGCAAAGAAGAAACGGAAAGTGGAAGAAAAAGCGGTGCTGATGCTTCGGTATGAAGATAAGGTTGCGATACGGAAGCGGACAGAGAAAGGGTTGTTACATGGATTGTGGGAATTCCCGAATCTTCCTGGAAGCTACAGCACACAGGAGATCCTTTCGTATGTAACGTCAAAAAATCTCCACCCAAAAGAAATCTGGATGGAGACAACATATACACATATTTTTTCCCATGTAGAATGGCATATGAAAGCCTTTTATATGGAATGTATGGAACAGCAGGCGAAAGATCTTCGTTGGGTTACATTAGAAGAGCTGAAGCAGGAGATTGCGATTCCGTCAGCATTTGCACCGTTTAAAGATCTTTTAAATTCCGGTGTCTGATGACCGGGCGTTAATAAAATCCAGAAGCAGACGTTTTACCTGAGTATATTTCTTTTCCGGGATTGGGATTACAAAGCCATCGGACATTGTAAGTTTAAAACGTTCAATTGATGATGCGAAATCAGGATTGATCAAATAACTCTGGTGGCAACGCAGGAAATAATCCGGGAAGCGTTTTTCCAGAGAAAGCAGACTTTCTGTAATCTCGTAGGAATTGGAGGTTGTATGGATATTGGAGTGTCTGCCATGGGATTCTATGTACAGGATCTGATTCCGATTCAGAAAAAGCAGAGATTTATCTGTACCCTTAAACGACAAACGTTCCGAGCGGGATACGCCGGCAAGCGGCATTCCGCGGAATTTGGAATCGTAATGCACCGGATAGATTGTATCTCGTTCATCGTAAGAGATAGCATTTGAGATATGGCAGAGCCGAATCTGAGGAACTCCGTTGTTCATGATCCAGGACAGATGAATCCTCTGATTAACCCGATTCATGCTGTTATCAGGCCATATCGTATCAACCATAAAGAACATAATGATCTCAACTACCCGGTTGCTGGTCGTAGCAAGAGGGGTAATAACCAGATCATGAAGAACAAATTTTAATTCGTGCTGTTCAGACAGAAATGTGTTAACCAACGCTTTTTTTGTGCGGATCACCTGTTTTTCGGCAGGACCGATCCACAGAACATCTTCATGGCATGCATCGAGAAATGGTGTAATGTTGTTGTCATAATATTGTGTCAATACCTCACCGGAAAGAGAAACAAAATCCTGAATTGTCATGGGAAGCTCCTTTCTTTTTTTATATTTTAATCAGAACTATATAAAAATACAACCCGCAAATTGGACAGTGCGTGTATGTTTGATTCGATAAGAAGAGGTAAAAAAGATAAAAATAAATGAAATAAATGGCAAATACTATCCGTTTGGTTAGTGTACAAAAAGTGGTGCAGGGTGATATAATTTGACTATGATCGATAATAGATCAGTGCATTTGGGAATTTAGTATAAAGAAAAGAGCGTGAGACCGATGTGGGGATATCGGTGATGACCGGCAGATTAGGGACTGCCGGTTTTTCCTTTTTATACAGCATGATTTTTCAAAAAGTGATTTGTGAAGTAATATACGATTAAGTGATAATTAATTCTCAATATAATAGAAACAGAATTGACATATACCCCTGTGGGGTATATATTAAATGCGACATAATAAATACGAAAGAAGGAATTGAGATGATAAAGACAACTTTAAAAATTGATGGAATGATGTGTGGTATGTGCGAAGCCCACATGAATGATGTGATCCGTAAGAATTTCAAGGTAAAAAAGGTAACTTCTTCTGCCAAGAGCGGGGAAACGGTGATCATCAGCGAGGACAATATCGATACTGAGACTGCAAAGAAGGCGATCAAGGATATCGGTTATGAGATGCTTTCCGCAACCAGTGAGCCATATGAGAAAAAGGGCTTATTCCATTTTGGCAAGTAGCAAAAATATCGCAATCAAAATAAACTGTTTATAAGCAGTATAACATTAGACAGATATATCCACTCTGAAAATATCAATGCATTTTCTATTCGATACACATAATTCTTTTCCGGGTGGATATATTTGTCTAATGATTAAATGTATGCGTATAGGCAGTTTATTTTGATTGCGAAGTTTTTTTGTAAATTTCAAATTGCATATAAAGATAGAATTTTGTCGAAAGAGATAGTATAATCAGGCTAACGCTTTTGATAGGAGATATGGAAATGTTAGTATGTGATTATATTGTAAAACAGATTGATGGGGAATATGCGCATCTGCAGAACCTGGATGGTTCCGAAGAAGATAAGCTGGTTGCAAGAGCCTTGCTTCCGGATGGAATCGCAGAGGGAACGAAGCTGCACTACGAGCTTTTACAGTATGAGATTATACAGTAAGCAGAGCCGGAGGAGAGTATAAGAACATGAACTGGAATCGAAAAGAACTGAGAAAAGGCGCGTGGAACACGGTGTTTAAGCGTGGAACGATGGCGTGGCTTGCACTGGTTGCAGTCTGCTTCATCTTTGCGTTTTTAGGTGTCGATGAATTTGCACAGTCGACATTTGTAAATGGGATTGACAAGGTAATCGGACTGGATACTTCGCATGTAGCAAGCAACGTGGAAATCTTAAAAGACTATGCTGTAAATACACCGATTGTAAAGGATGTTCCGTTTATACATTCGGATTTTGTGATTGGACTGATCGATGTTGCTTCCAAGAGTCAGACATGGATCATTAAGCTGTTAGGCGCAAATGCCGCCTATCTGGAACGTAATACCGGAGAAGTGATCATTGCACTTCTGTTATCCGCATTTATTATGATGATCGTGCATTTCTTTATTCAGAGTGCAGCCATCGTTGGAAAGAATCGGTATGCGATGGAGTGCCGGTACAGTGATAAAGTATCGATCAACCGTATGTTTGCACCATTTCATTTTAAATATTTATTGAGATTGATCTGGACGATGTTCGTATATAAGGTGGTTCTGTTCTTATGGAATCTTACGATCGTCGGTGGTATATACAAATTCTATCAGTACCGGATGATCCCGTATCTGGTCGCAGAGAATCAGACACTTGGCTGGAAAGAGGCAAAAGCTTTATCCAAAGAAATGACAAATGGATACAAATGGAAGATGTTCGTAACAGATCTGTCATGTATTCCTGTTATGCTGTTAAAGCTTGTTCCGATTGCCGGTCTGTTAGTAGCAGTACCGTTTGATGTAGAGATCGACGTGGAGATGTATTTTCATCTTAGAAAGAGAATTGACAGTGAAGCATTTGTTGAGCGGGCATTTGACGGAGCACCATACTGTAAAGGTATAGAAACTGCTGTGCCGGTATATCTCTTGCAGGATGCAGCAGTAGAAGTACCAAAGGGAATCAAAGTCAAGAGTGAATACCGGCTGACGGATTTCATCTTTTTCTTCTTCTCATTCTGTTTTGTCGGCTGGGTGTGGGAGGTTATGCTCCACATCGTCAGAGATCATGAGCTCGTAAACCGTGGAACAATGTATGGACCGTGGCTTCCGATCTATGGTGTCGGAGGTGTCGTTATTATCTTCCTGTTAGACCGGTTTAAGGCAGATAAATTGAAATTATTCTTGATGTCTATGGGTATCTGTGGCGTGCTCGAATATATCGCAAGCTGGATCCTGGATTTCTTCTTTAATTCCCACTACTGGAATTATAAGAAATTCTTCCTGAATTTAAATGGAAGGATCTGTCTGGTCGGCTTACTTGCATTTGGCATCGGAAGTCTGTTCGGTGTCTATATCGCGGCGCCGAAGCTCGGCCGCTTTATGCATAAGAAGAGCCGGAAAACACAGATCCTGATCTGCGCTGTCTTAAGCACAGCCTTTATCATCGACCTGATTTGCTGTGCGTTATTTGGCTTCAATGCCGGATCCGGCGTAGGTGGAACTTATAATTAGTAAGGAAAAAACATGTATCTTTTTTATTATAAATAGTTGTTTAGCTATAGTAATATTACATAATAATTAATAGCTAAAGAATTATCATGGAAAAGGATAGATGTTTTTTTGTTTTATAATTGACATGACGGTCTATGCGATGTAGACTAGTCTATATAATATAGACTGGAGGAAGATAATGGAAACATTAACGGAAATGGAGTATAGATTGATGGTAGTAATCTGGGAAAAACAAAATTTAACATCTATGGAGTTAGTTAATATATGTATGACTAAGTTTGCATGGAAAAAATCAACAACTTATACGATGTTAAAAAAGCTAGAAAAAAAAGGTATGATTAAAAACGATTCTACAGTACTTCAAATATTAGTTTCAAAAAAAGAATATGAAAATCAAGAAAAAAGAAAAGTGATAAAAAAATATTTTAAAAATTCATTGCCGGATTTTTTTGTTGCTTTTGCACATGAAAAAAAACTTAGTAAAGAAGATATAGATGAATTAGAACACATAATTGCTGAATATAAGGAGAATTTGGATGACTGATATTTTTCGATTTTATGTTGGCTCGTTTCTTTCAACAACAATTATCATAGTGATATTTTTGTTAATAAGATGGTTGTTTCGTAAAAAATCTAATGTACAAATTTGTTTCATTTGGATAATTTTATTATTTAGATTGCTTTTTCCAGTATCTTTAGAAACTGACTGGGGAGTGAGTGATCCAGTTTATGAAGTAGTAAATCATGAGAGCAGAACAATAGACATCAAATCTACTACAGATAATTTAAATGTAGATCAGGAAAATAATGAATTAAGCAATAAAAATAGTAATGATCGTTATGTAAGAAAAAGTGAATGTATATGGTACATAGGAATAGGAATCATGGGATTTTATTACATAATACAGTGTATATTGGTTTATAAAAAAGGAAGAGGGGCTAGATTATTAGAAAATTATAACAATGTCAGAGAATGGAAAGACTCTACAGGAGCATGTGTAATAGGCTTACTGAAACCATGTATTTATCTGCCAAACAATTTACCTGATGACATAAAAAAAGTAATAATATGTCATGAGCAGACACATATTCAACGGCGAGATTATTTGGTTGTTTTTTTATATTATATAGCATTGATGTTAAATTGGTATAATCCTTTGGCGTGGATAGTGTATATTGTGATGCTTCAAGATATAGAATGTGCATGTGATGAACAAGCATTGAGAAATGCAACATTGAATGAAAGAAAAAAGTATGCCTATTCACTGATTCAATTTTATAGTGGAACCTATGAAAGAGATTCATTTAAATATATACTTGGTTTTTCAAAAAAAGCTATAAAAAAGAGGGTGAAAGATATAGGAATTAACAAAAAAAAATCTAAGAAAATTACTATTTTAATATTGGTTTGTTGCTGTGCTATATTGGTAACTGGGGCATGTTTTTATCAGTTGGAAAATTATAAAGAAGAGATGCAGCAGATAGGAGAGAATATAATAGGAAGTGATTTGCCTAAATTTATATATGCAGATGATAACTATGTAGAGTTTTATGATTACCATGGAATATATATATATGATATTCAAAATTCTAATATATATAGATATATAACTTTTTCAGAGATGGGATTGGTTTCACAGATACAAGGAGAAAATGCTATACAGGTGTATGCAGAGCAGAATGGAAGAAAATTATATATTTTATCGGGAAAAAATCAATATGTATATGATATGGGAAAAAACAAAATTAGGCAATATGATAATGCAGTGATTGTAACTAATATGTTTCATTTTGAAAAAAATCTAGAAGATGAAGATAATAGTATTGGTGGCATATATTTATATAATGATAGAAAAATATATTGGTCATATGTTATTGGTGGAACTGGATTATATAAGGATTTGGAGTTGAATATAGAAAAGGGGGGAAAGAAAACAGTTTATACTATATTTAAATAATAAAGTGATATAAAATAAACGCTGGATTTACTTGACAATATAGTTAAGTAAATCCAGCGTTTATTATTTCAGAAAAAGCATGCGGAAGATCAGTCGGAGAAATGGACCGTAGTAAAAGCTGCCAGAAGAAAGCAACCAGGAAGTTTAAGAGGGGATTTTTTATATTAGTGATTCTGGTCCCGCCAGTTTTTGGGGGAGACACCATATATATTTTTAAAAGCTCTTGAGAAATGCAGTTGGTTTGGATAGCCGACTGCATTTCCTATGTCTGCAATTGATAATTTAGTCATTTTCAGCAGCTCTGTTGCTTTGGACATCCGATAGTTTATTAGGAATTCCTGTGGCGTTTTGCCAATGGAATCATGAAATATCTTTCCCAGATAGCTGCGGTTGATGCCGCAACAGGCAGCTATATCTTCGATAGAGATGTCATAAGGAAAATTCTGCTCTACGAAGTTGATTGCTTCTTTTATATAGTAATCGCTCATTTTACCGGTTTTTATCATCTGGGTAGAGGCGGTGGAACGGGTGAGTGCATCCAGAAAAAGGTAGGAATGACCGATCAGGTGAAATGGCGGTTCGTTTGGGTGATTGGCAATATAGAGCATTTCGTTCATCATGATTTCCCGGTATTCCTTTGAGGTAGCATGATAGATGGGCTGGTCTTTTGAAAAACCGGCAATGTCCAGTGCTTCTTTTACCCGTAGTCCATCAAATTCCAGCCAGGTATATTCCCATGGGTTTGTCTCATCTGCGATATAGGTGCTGATCTGTCCCGGATACAGAAGAAAACCCTGTCCGCTTTTGATCGAATAATTTCTTGTCTCTCCCTTTTTGTCCTGTGCCATTAAAAGTCCGGTTCCGGAGATGACATAATGAAACAGATAGTGGGTTCTGGCAGCCGGACCGAACTGATGGGCCGGTGCACAGCGTTCCCATCCGTACTGGTATAGTCCAAGATCTATAAATTTCTCATTTGGAAATATAGAAAAAAGGTATTCATGCATAAAAAAACCTCCCAAAATTAGAACAAATACACAATATAAACTCTACTGTTTTTTACTATATACCAAAATGCTAGATAAATGCAATAGTGAGATGAAAATAATGCATTTTGGTATAAAACTGGCGTTATTACGATATTTTAACAAGCATTATGATATGTTAGAATGAAAACAACTTAAAAAAGCATATTATAAAAGAAGGGAGAAATGTATTTATGCTAAAAGGGAAAAAACTATTATTTGTACTTACAATGATGACTGGTTTCTGCTTACTGGCGGGGTGTGGCAAGAATAATAAAGACGGAAAAACAGTGATCGAACTGGTACAGTACAAGCCGGAAGCAACCTCTTATTTTGAAGAAGTTGAGGAACGGTTTAATGCCAGTCATGATGATATTGAATTAAAGATCAGTTCTCCGAACGATGCAATGACGGTGTTGAAGACCAGATTTGTTCGTGAAGATAATCCGGATATCATTGGTATTGGCGGTGACATCAATTATTCGAATTTTATTGATGCCGATATGTTGATGGATATTTCTGATTTTGATGGACTGGCAGATATAAAGGAAAATTATCTGACAATCTGTGAGAATCTGAAATTTATTCCAACAGAAGGAACATACAGTGTTCCATATGTGGCAAATGCTGCCGGTATCCTGTACAACCGGGATATGTTTGAGGAGCATGGCTGGACGATCCCGGAAACATGGGATGAGCTTCTTGCATTATGCGATGAGATTGAAGCAGAAGGAATTCTTCCGTTTTATATGGGCTACAAGGATACATGGACCTGTCTTTCTCCATGGAACAGTGCAGTAGCTTCATTGACATCTTCGACTGTATGTAAGGATGTTAATAAGGGAGAAACGACATTTTCCGATCAGTATGTTCAGGTTGCGGAAGAAATGAAAACTCTGCTTCAGTATGGAGAAGCCAATCCGGTTGCATATTCTTATAATGATGCTTGTACAGCATTTGCAAAAGGTGAGTCAGCAATGTATATGATCGGAAGCTATGCTGTACCACAGATCCAGTCAGTAAATCCGGATATCAATATTGATTCATTTGTATTCCCGGCTTCTAACAATAAGGATGACATGGTTCTGACATCCGGTGTAGATCTTCAGTTCTGCGTGATGGAAGACTGTCCGAATAAGGAAGCAGCCTATGAAGTCCTCCGTTTCCTGTTAGAGGATGAAAATATACAGGACTATATAGACAATCAGAACGCAGTACCTTGTAAGAAAGGTGATTTCAAGCTTGCATCTATGTTAGACGGTATGCGGGAATATCTGGACAACGGAATCGTGACTGATTATCAGGATCATTTTTATCCATCTGAGATGGCAGTAGATGCATTGATTCAGACTTATCTGTTAGATGGAGATACAGAAGCGTTTTTGAAGAAATTTGATACGGAATGGAAACGGTACAATCGTGACCTGATCACAAAGGTTCGCAAATATGAGCAGGAGCATTCCGGAGAGGAGGAATAGAAATGGATACAAAAAAGACAGAAGATATGAAGTTTGCTAAAAAGAAAAAGAAAATGTCCGGGAAATCCAGAACATTTATGTTGATCACAATTCCTATCGTAGCATTGTTCTTTACATTCAACACATTGCCTTTGATTCAGGGTGCGATTTACAGCTTTACCAATTTCCGTGGGTATGGCAGCTATGAGTGGGTTGGTTTTCGAAACTATATTGATCTTTTTCATGATGCCAGAGTTGGTTCATCCTATCTGTTTACATTTAAGCTGGCTATAGTAACAACGATCATCGTAAATGTTGTCAGCATGATCCTTGCGATGGCATTAAACAGCAAGATTCGTTTTAAGAGCGGTCTTCGTGGACTGTATTTCCTGCCAAATATCTTAGGCGGTCTGGTTGTTGGTTATATTTTTAACTATTTCTTTACTTATATTCTGCCACAGATTGCAATCATGCTCGGTTTTGAGGGAAACAGTATGCTGGCAAGTTCTAAAACGGCCTGGCTTGCGATCGCAGTAGTATGTGCATGGCAGTCGATCGCGATGAATACGATCATTTATATATCCGGTCTTCAGACAGTTCCGGAAGATGTATACGAAGCAGGATCTTTAGATGGTGCAACCGGATTTGCAAAATTCCGTTATCTGACATTCCCGCTGATCCTTCCGTTTTTTACAATTAATGTAGTCCTTTGTATGAAGAACTTCCTGATGGTATTTGACCAGATCATGTCATTGACAAAGGGTGGTCCTGCGCAGAGTACAGAATCCATTTCCTACCTGATCTACAACAATGGTATGAGTGGCGGACAGTTTGGATTCCAGAGTGCAAATGCAGTCGTGTTCTTTATTGTAATCGTAGTGATATCTGTGTTACAGATGCGTTTCCTGGGTAAGAAGGAGGAACAGTTATGAAAAAATCGCAGAGACAGATCAGAAAAGAATATAAAGAAAAGGGGATTAAGACAGGAAAAGAACGACATAATATCGGGGTTACGATTCTGTTGATCCTTGGTCTTGTAACCATCCTGTTCCCATTATATATGACGGTTATGATCGCATTTAAGCAGCCGTCTGAGATGACAAATGATATCCATGGAATCTTATCTCTTCCACAGCACTGGAGTCTGAGTAATTTTAAGGAAGCTATGGAGGTAACAGATTTCTGGCATTCTCTCGGTAACAGTTTATTTATCACACTGGCAACTATTGCATTATCGATCGTAATACATTCCCTGATCGGTTATGTACTTGGACGAAGCAAGAAAAAGAATCGGATCTATAATGGAATTTATCTTTATCTTGTCAGTGGTATGTTTGTACCATTCGCTATTTTGATGATGCCGCTTGTAAAACAGACAGCAAAAATGGGACTGGCAAATATGATTGGTGTGGTATTACTTTATACAGTATTTTATCTTCCGATGAACACAATGTTATATGCAGGATATCTGAATAATCTTCCGCTTGAACTGGAAGAGGCAGCTTGTGTTGACGGAGCCACCACATGGACGACTTACTGGAAGATCATCTTCCCGAATATGAAACCAATGCATGCAACGGTTGCGATCCTTACAGCCCTTGGTACATGGAATGACGTTATGACACCGCTTGTAATTATGTCCGGTGATCAGAATACACTTCCGCTTGCGCAGTTGAATTTCCAGACTCAGTTTGGAACAAATTACAATCTGGCCTTTGCATCTTATCTGTTAGCGTTACTTCCGATTCTGATCTTCTATATTATTTGTCAGAAACAGATCATATCAGGTGTGGCAAACGGAGCAGTAAAATAAAAGGAGACTTAATTTATGGCTATTATATATAATAAAGAGAAAAGAATATTTTCTCTCCATACGGAACATACCACTTACCAGATGATGGCCGATACACATGATTATTTGCTTCATCTGTATTACGGAAAACGCTTGGATTCGGAAATGGATTATATACTGACTTACTATGATCGAGGTTTTTCAGGAAACCCATATGATCTTGGAAACGATCGTACTTATTCCCTAGATGCACTTCCTCAGGAATTCCCTGTTCTTGGAACCGGTGATTACAGAACAACGGCAGGAAAGATCCGTGAAGCAAATGGCTGTATGGCACTTGATCTCCGCTATACAGGATATCAGATTCAGGATGGTAAATATGATCTCCCGGGACTTCCGGCAGCACATTCTGAAGCTGCACAGACTCTGTGCATATATCTGAAGGATGAAAGAGTCGGTGTAGAAGTGACATTATTATATGGCGTGTTATCTGACTGTGATGTAATAACCAGAAGTGTAAAAGTTACAAATGTCGGAAGAAATGAAATCTATCTGGAGAAGCTTTCCAGCGCATGTCTTGATCTTTTGTATGGAGATTATGATGTACTGACATTTTATGGACGGCATGCAATGGAACGGAATATGCAGCGGACCCCGGTAACACATGGCAGACAGGTGATCGGAAGTAATCGTGGTACGTCCGGACATCAGTATAATCCATATATGATCCTTGCGGAACACGGCACAACAGAGACCGCCGGAGCCTGTTATGGTGTATCACTGGTGTACAGTGGAAGCTTTGAGGGAAGCGTAGAATTAGATCAGTATGACCAGATCCGTCTGGTTATGGGTCTTCAGGAGGATTTCTTTTCCTATCAACTAAAGCCGGAGCAGACATTTTACGCCCCGGAAGCAGTTCTGTCATATTCAGCGTATGGAATGGAACAGCTATCCAATCAGATGCATCATTTGGTGAGAGAGCATATCTGTCGCGGAAAATATAAAGATCAGATCCGTCCGGTTCTTGTAAATAGCTGGGAAGCCTGTTATTTTGATTTTAATGGTGAAGCGATCGTTAATCTTGCGGAGCAGGCTGCAGCACTCGGTGTGGAGCTCCTGGTCATGGATGATGGCTGGTTTGGCACAAGAGATGATGATAATTCATCCCTTGGTGACTGGATTGTAAATGAAGATAAGCTGGGCTGTTCTCTTACGGAGCTGACAAAACGGGTTCATGACAAAGGTGTTCAGTTTGGTATCTGGATAGAACCGGAGATGGTTTCAGAAAACAGTGATCTTTATAGAAAACATCCGGAGTGGGCAATTCAGGTTCCCGGTAAACATCCGGTACATGGCAGAAATCAGCTTGTACTTGATTTTGCAAATCCGGAGGTGGTGGATCATATCTATGAACAGATTGCAGCTGTCCTCAGGCAGGGCGATATCAATTATGTGAAATGGGATATGAATCGAAGCTTATGTGATATATATTCCGACAGTATGGTATGGCAGGGAAATGTAATGTATGACTATATGCTTGGTGTATATGACCTGCTGGAACGCCTGACGCAGGCATTTCCGGATATGTTATGGGAAGGCTGCTCCGGCGGTGGCGGAAGGTTTGATATGGGTATGATGTATTATACACCGCAGATATGGTGCAGTGATAATACAGATGCAGTTGATCGTATCCGTATCCAGTATGGTACATCGTTTGCTTATCCTTTATCAACGATGGGAGCCCATGTATCTGCGGTGCCGAATCATCAGACCGGCAGAGTGACGGATATGAATACCAGAGGTGTGGTTGCCATGACAGGTGCATTCGGATATGAACTGGATCTTGGAAAATTATCTGAGGAAGACAAGACGGCAGTCCGTGAACAGATCAAAACCTATCATGAAGCAGCACCGGTTATTTTAAAAGGGGATTATTACAGATTAAGTAATCCGTTTGAAGCGGAATATGGAGCATGGATGTCTGTCGATGAAGAAAAAAAACATGCAGTTGTAGGTGCTGTTTTATTAAATACACATGGTAATCATCCTGTATTTTATATTCGATTGAGAGGGCTTGCGCCGGAACGTTCCTATCGGGATAAGAAAACAGGTACTGTTTATTCAGGAGCTGCTTTGATGGAGCTCGGTATGCCGTTTACGGTAGCATCCGGTAATTATCCAAGCTATCAGATCCTGCTTGATGCAGTAGAATAAGAATAAATAAGACTCCCCGGTTTCTGTTTGCAGAGATCGGGGAGTTTGACAAAAACAATAGAGTAAAAGATATGTAAGATGATCAGAAATGAGGTGACGGACAGATGGATACGAAAGAAATTACAGTATCGGATCTGGCACAGGAACAGATCAAAAACGCGGAACTATTATTTCCGTTGATCCGGAAAAAAACAGAAGAAAGAAAAGAGAAAAAAACAGTCATATCGGTATCCGGAGGTTCTGGTGTTGGTAAGACCGGAATGGCTTTCTTACTTCAAAATATGTTTGAAAAACAGGGAAAGAAATCACTTATTATAAGCGGGGACAATTATCCGCATCGGATTCCCATGTATAATGATGCAGAACGAATTGCGAGATTTCGTATGTTCGGGTTAAATGGACTTATAACTGAAAGGCTATATACAGATGAAGTAAAAGAAAAATTATTAGAGCTTCAAAAAGCCGGAAGAGATGCAGAAGAACAGGAGGACATGCAGTGGTTATCCATATATCAGAAGTATGGAGACAAGGCTCTTACAGACTATCTGGGTACGGATCAGGAACTGGATTATGAAGCTGTGTCGAATCTTCTCATGCAGTTTCATGGAGGAACCTCACAACTGCTGCTACGTCATATGGGAAGAACCCCAGATGATATCTGGTATGATCGCAGGGATGTATCAGATACAGATATTCTAATCCTTGAATGGACACATGGAAACAGTGCATACCTGCAGGGGGTAGATGTATCTGTTGTATTGATCAGTACGCCGGAAGAAACACTTGAAAACCGAAAAAAGAGGAATCGTGACACTGCTATTGACAGTCCCTTTGTAGCCAGAGTATTAAGAATTGAGCAGAAAAAGATTGATGATGGACTGGATCGGGCAGATATCATTCAGGATATGCATGGCAGGATTTATACGGAATAGTAAGTGAACAGGAGGTTATAGAATATGAGGAAAACAGAGATAGAAGAAACAAATATGACAGATATAAATAAAATTGAAAATGGTCCAATGCTGAATCTGTATCCGGACAGTCTTGGCGGAGATCTGGAAGCTGTTGCGGATTTATTTGAAAGAGATGGATTTGCAGATGCATTTTCCTCAATGTATATACTACCGAGTATTTACCATTCTGATCTGGATCGTGGTTTTTCTGTAATCGACTATGATCTTGAGGAGACATTTCATTCTGAAAAGGCACTATCACGGTTGGGCAGACAGAATATAGATCTAAAGCTGGATTTTGTGTTAAACCATGCGTCTGTACAGTCGCCACAGTTTCAGGATCTGTTGGAGAAGGGCAGTCGATCGGAATATCGTGACTTTTTTATTAACTGGAATACATTCTGGGAAAACTGTGGAGAAATGACGGAAGACGGCTATATACAACCGGAACAGAAGTATCTGGATCCAATGTTCTTCCGCAAACCGGGATTACCTCTGTTGATGGTGGAAATGGCAGATGGCAGTCGGATTCCATACTGGAATACGTTTTATCAGGAGATTCGGGATACTGAGGATTATCATACCAGATATTTGGGACAAATGGATCTCAATATTAAATCAGAAAAGGTCTGGGACTTTTACCGTGAAACCATAAAAAAACTGGCAGGTTACGGAGCAAAGATAATCCGTCTGGATGCATTTGCATATGCACCAAAAGCGCCGGGACGCGCCAATTTCTTAAATGAACCGGAGACATGGGAATTCCTTGAACAGATCCATAAGCTTGCAAAACCATATGGAATCCGCCTTCTTCCGGAGATTCATGCCGGATATAAAGAGAAAAAGTATAAGCTGATAGCAGAGAAGGGATATCTGACATATGACTTTTTCCTTCCGGGATTGATCCTGGATGCTCTTTACAGAGGCGATGGCTCTTACCTGGAGCAGTGGGCACAGGAACAGATAAAAGAGCATATTCATACTGTGAATATGCTTGGATGCCATGATGGAATACCGGTACTGGATCTTGCCGGACTGTTGCCGGACGACAGGATTGAAGATTTGATCCGGCTGCTTGTGGATCGTGGTGGTTTTGTAAAGGATCTTCACGGTAATAAAAAGATGTATTATCAGGTAAATACGACTTATTATAATGCACTTGGCGAAAATGAACAGGCATTGTTATTAGCCAGAGCATTACAGATATTTATGCCCGGAAAACCTCAGGTCTGGTATCTGGATCTGTTTGCCGGATCTAATGATTATGAGGCAGTGAAGCGTGCGGGTGCAGGTGGACATAAAGAGATCAACCGGACGAATCTTTCACAAAAGGATATAGAGGCAGGCCTTGAAAAGGAGGTCGTAAAAAAGCAGCTTGAAATGTTGAAATTCCGGAAAGAATTTCCGGCATTTGGATTTGATGCGGAAATGACAATCCGTACAAAGCCTGCAGCACAGATCTCTGACCAGGCAGAAAATGCTTTGCATTTTGCAGAACTACCGGCGGACCAGATGTATAACCGCATTTATATCACCTGGAAAAAGGATGGTTATCTTGCCCGTCTGTCCGCAGACCTCAAAGCCCATACCTACCGGATTCAGGCTCTTGATCCGTCCGGTAACCTGGTCTGGCAGATGTAATGTGTAAATCCCCTCCGACAGATGGTTATACATATGGGGCTTTATCTGTATTTCCTATCTGGCAGTCAGCCATTTTTTACTATGACTTGCTATGATTTCTGTTTGCTGCATATGCCTGATTCGTAAATACTCCTGTGCCAACTCGCTCTTTGAGCTCGAACAGGCACCCGTATTTACTGGCAATATGCAGCTCACAACGAAATCTTCGCAAATGTCATAGTTAGAAAACGTCTGATGACCATATAAGAAATACAGGTAAAACGTTACGCATATAACCATCTGTCGGAGGGGATTCTCTAATTTCATAATATAAATAATGGATTCGAGTGATCCGGAAGGCTGGCACTTCCTACATATGACATTAGCGTATTTTCGTTATGAGGTTTGCACTAACTATCAGCATCAAGCCCATGTCTGAGTCCGTAAGGACGAGTTTGGGCGACTGCTGATAAATAAGCGTGCGAACCGAATAGAAAATAAAGCGGATCATATGTAGGAAGTGCCAGCCTGCCGGATCACTCGAATCCATTGTTTATACAGGCTTATTTCGCTGGAAAAAGCTTGCGGAAGATCAGACGGATAAACGGACCGCAATAAAAAAGCTGCCAGAAGAAAGCTACCGGGAAGTTTAAGAAGGTGGTCTGGAGCCACACGGCTGCAAACTGACGACCGGCATGCTTGAATAAAATAGTGGCAACAAGGCTCATGCAAGGACACATAATGCAGATGATCATGGTAGAAATTGCAAGCGTGATGATGATCGGGCGGTCATCCGGCTTCACGAAGCGGAATGCAAGAGCATGTGCAGCCTTATCTACAAACAGGAATTCAAGAAAAAAGGCAACCGGCCACATGATGATAAGCTCATGAAAGGCGGCTAAGAAAACGGAGTTTGACATTCCACCCATGTTTAGGGAAATGTTGTAGCAGATCATGGCATAGACCATAAGAAAAGACATCATTAATGTGAAAACAATATTTTGAAATAAAGTTTTTGGCATAAAATAAATCTCCTTTTTGATAAATAATCTGAATAAATGCAGAACCAAAACTGCAAATATCTTAAAAATAAGCACAAAAAAGACACATGTGTTGTTCGTTATCAAGTGATATGCTCATCCGTCGGCAAACGAGGTGAAATATCAGGAGCACACTTGTGTCGTTTCCAATTTTATACCAAAGCTTTTTCTTCAATTTATACAACGTCGGTCATTATACTAAGCTTTTAGTAAAAATGCAAGTGAAAAATTCATATTCAAACTTATAAAATTTCATACGTAGGTATAAAGAATATCATAGGCGAAAACAGATAATTGTATACGCAATAATACATGGATTTGTTTGACTTATAAATGGGTAGATGCTAGTATCATAGTTATGATCATTATGTGGGAGGCAGATGGATATGAACAGTGCACAGAAGATATGTATGATTGTCGGGGTGGGTTTTGCAGGAATAGGGCTTTTTATGACATTGATCTTTTTATTTGCATTTGGTAAGCCCGGGGCATTTATATTAATTCCATTAATGTTTGTGGTACTTGGATTATGTTTTATCGTGACGATCCTTGTTATGCTCCATAACAAGAAAATGATCCGTGTACATGGTGAAAAGTATACAGCGAAGATTTATGGTTATGTAAAAAATACATCTTATATGGTAAATGGCAGATTTCCTTTAAATGTAAAGGTGCATTATTTTGATAATTATGGTATCGAGCGGGAAGTGATCCTGCCGACTTCGATCAGTGGAGGAGCGGATTCCATGTTCCCGATCGGAATGACGATCGATATCTATGAATACAATGGTAAGTACAGTTATGATCCTGCTTCTGTCCGTGGAGAACGGTTAAGAAGAGAAGAAGAGCTGATGGACAACAAGCCGATCGATCCGGAACAGCTTCACCTGATCGCAGTCCGATGTTCGAACTGCGGTGCTTCTTATAAGGCAGCAACCGGATATGCCAGCCGCTGCCCTTATTGTGGTGGTTACCAGAATGTGTGATAAAGCACTGATGTTTGCCGGAATGTGTGATGAAGCTCTGATGTTTGCTGGAACGTGTGATGAAGCTGTTGCCGGAATAGGATGATGCCGGCTGACTGTTTAGCCGCGCCCGAGGATCGCATCCATATCCTGCTCAGGAGCCGTGATCGGCTGCAGATTGTAGGTGTCAACCAGAAAACGGACAACGGTCTCTGTCATGAATGCCGGAAGGGTTGGACCGAGATAGATGTTTTTGACACCGAGGGCAAGCAGGGTTAAAAGGATGCAGACAGCCTTCTGTTCATACCATGAAAGAACGAGAGTCAGAGGAAGCTCGTTGATATCACAGCCGAAGGCTTCTGCCAGTGCAAGGGCAACCTTGATCGCACTGTAAGAATCGTTACACTGTCCCATATCTAAGATCCTAGGGATTCCATCGATCTCGCCAAGGTCAAGATCATTGAACCGGTATTTGCCACAGGCAAGTGTCAGAACGAGAGAATCCATAGGAGTCTGTTTTACAAATTCCGTATAATAATTTCTGCCCGGATGGGCACCGTCGCAGCCGCCAACCAAGAAGATGTGTTTGATATCACCATTCTTGATGGCGGCTGTAAGTTTATCTGCATGGGAGAGGACTGCGCCATGTGCAAATCCTGTTGTCAGGATATGTCCGCCATTGATACCGCTCATGCTGTGATCGTGTTCATAGCCGCCCAGCTTTAGGGCATGTTTGATGATCGGAGTAAAATCCTTTTTGCCATCCTTTGTTCCCTCGATATGCACCATTCCTTCATAGCCGACAACAGAGGTAGTGTAGATGCGATCCTCATAGCTGGGGCGTGGCGGCATCAGGCAGTTGGTTGTAAAGAGGACGGGTGCAGGGATATTTTCAAATTCCGTCTGTTGGCTCTGCCATGCAGTCCCGAAGTTACCGGCAAGATGCTTATAGGCGGCTAATTTTGGATAGCCGTGAGCCGGAAGCATTTCGCAATGTGTATATACATTGACACCGGTTCCTTCGGTCTGTTTTAAGAGCAGATCCAGATCGCGGAGATCATGACCGGATACAACGATGAAAGGCCCCTTTCGGATATCGGTGTGTACTTTAGTCGGCGTTGGTGTGCCGAAGGATTCGGTATTGGCCTTATCGAGCAGCTCCATGCACTGATAGTTCACTTTTCCAAATTCCATAATAAGCTCGATCCATTCTTCTACCGAGTGTTTGCGGTTCACTTCACACAAGCCCTTATAGAACCAGGTTGTTACATTATCATTTTGATAGCCGAGATTCATTGCATGATGCGCATACGCCGCCATTCCCTTTAAGCCGAACAATAACGTGGAGCGGAGTGACACGATATCGTCCGAACCATCCCACAGGCTGATTACCGGTATATCATGTGGATCTTTCGAGCCACAGGTTGGGGGATAGATGTTTGCTGTTGATGAATTCTTATCTGCATCTGAGAAGTTGCTGTTTGCAATTGGTGAATTCATAGTTGTATCTGAGAAATTCATATTTGGAATTGGTGAATTCATAGTTGTATCTGAGAAATTCAAATTTGCAGTTTGTGAACTCATATTTGTAGTCGGGAAGTTCTTATATGCGATATCTGATATGCTACATATGTCTGCAGGCATACAGCGCATGATATCCTTCTGGTTTTTCTGCACTTCTTTGATGTAATCTTTGATTGATTTATCATCAAAATTCACATTTGTAAGTGTCGTAAATAAGCCGTCGATCAGCAGACGGTCAGCGGATTTTCGGTTGTTCAGGTATCGGGACAGAAGTTTGGGATCTGTCTCTTTTTTCTGTTGCATGGATTTCTTTGTAAGCTCGGCTGCTTCGGCAAGTCGTATCAGTTCACAGATCAATTCGTCCTGCAGATTGGATGTCGAGGGCTGCTTACCGCAGACTCCGGTATTCACACAGGCTTTATTGCCAGCTGTCTGCTGGCACTGAAAACAAAACATATTTGACATGGGATAACCTCCTGATGGAATTTTATTGATGATTGCGGAAGGGCATATATACTGTGCTGGTAAGGCATGCTGTTCATGTATATGCACTGTATTAATACTGCAATTATCTTTTTAAACATATATATTATTGTCGTGTATTTCCGGAATTATACAGGCGAAACCTTTCATTCAGTGTAAGTGTTATTTGAGGAAGATATCTGATAGTATAAATACTGTCAGATGTGGTGGGTATGAAATTAAGAAATAAACCATGATACCCCCAGGAGCCGGGCGGCAGCGGGTATGAGAGCGAGAAAGCCAATGTCATACCCCCAGAAGTCGGACGGCAGCGGGTATGAGAGCAAGAAAAAGAATGCGATACCCGCAGAAGCAAACAGGCGAGGGTATGGGAGAGCGAAGGACACCATGATACCCCTAGGAGCCGGGCGGCAGCGGGTATGAGAGCGAGAAAGCCAATATCATACCCCCAGAAGACATACAGTAGTGGGTATGAGAGTAAGAAAAAGAATGCGATACCCGCAGAAGCAAACAGGCGAGGGTATGAGAGTGCGAAGGAAACCATGATACCCCCAGAAGTCAGACAACAGCGGGTATGAAAGCGAGAAAGCCAATGTCATACCCCAGAAGCCGGGCAGCAGCGGGTATGAAAGCGAGAAAGCCAATGTCATACCACCAGGAGCCAGGCAGCAGCGGGTATGAGAGCGAGAAAAAGAATGCGATACCCGCAGAAGCAAACAGGCGAGGGTATGAGAGAGCGAAGGAAACCATGATACCCCCAGAAGTCAGACAATAGCAATTAAGAAAGTACAAGGAGGCGGCAGCATGGATGCATTATTAGAGATAGAAGATCTGAAAAAATATTATGGCAAGGAACCGAACCAGACAAAGGCACTGAACGGAATCACATTTCAGGTGATGCCGGGCGAGTTTTTAGGAATTATGGGGAGTAGCGGTTCCGGCAAGTCAACATTATTAAACTGTATCGCAACAGTGATCCAGCCGGATAGCGGCAAGATCCGGATGAAAGGTACAGAGATCCAGAGGTTGAAGGGCAAGAAGCTGGCAGGATACCGTGGTAAGGAGATCGGATATCTGTTCCAGAATTTTGAACTGTTGGATAATCTGACCGGACGTGAGAACATCATGGTTCCGTTGTCGATTCATAACATATCGGAGGCAGAGGGCGGAAAACGTCTGGAGCAGTTAGCGGAATATCTGGAGATCACTGATGTACTGGATAAGTTTCCATCGCAGATGTCAGGTGGTCAGAAACAGAGACTGGCAGCAGCCAGAGCGCTGATCCTGAATCCGGGCATCATTCTGGCAGATGAACCAACCGGAGCACTTGATTCCAGAAATGCCAAAGCCTTAATGGAGAAATTAGCCGGTCTGAACCGGGATGAGAAGGCAACTGTTTTGATGGTAACGCACGATTCCAATGCAGCAAGCTATTGCAAGCGTATCCTGTTCATTCAGGATGGCGTGATCTTCCATGAATTAAGACGTGATCTGCTTGCTGAGACACAGCAGCAGTTCTATGAAAGAATCCTGCAGGTTATGGCACAGTTGGGAGGGGGCAGTGCAAATGTTCTTTAAACTGATCCGAAAAAACAGTAAACAAAGCAGAAAAGAAAACGGCTTGTTTTTCTCCTCGTTAGTAATATCCATCGTGGCATTCTATATTATCCTGTCACTTTCTTCACAGGATGTTATGGTATTTCTTAAGAAAATGGAGAGTGATGCGGTAGATCGTCTGTTCCAGATCATACCTGCATTTTTTGTAATGACACTGGTGATCTTATTCTTCCTGATCTACTATGCAAGCAAATTCCAACTGGAACGAAGAAAACACGAATTTGGCGTTTACCTGATGATGGGAATGCGGAGAAGCAAACTTTTCGGGATGCTTCTTGCAGAAGATATAGGAAGCAGTCTGGCAGCACTTATAACAGGACTTCCGATCGCTGTTTTATTATCCGAACTGATCAGTCTGATCACAGCCAAATGTGTAGGACTTGGTATCGTCGGACATCAGGTAACATTTTCCATTCAGGCAATCATAATAACTGCTGTTGGATTTTTTGTGATCAAGCTGGTTGCATTCCTGATCTTAAGCGGGAAGATCGCAGGACAGGAGATTGGTGCATTATTAGTTGATACACCGGAGGGAACAAAGAAGCAGTTCCCGGCTGGCGTCTATGCGGTAAGCTTCGTCCTCGGTATTATCTGCCTGGCTGTGGCATACAGCATGGCGATCGGAGGAATATCATGGACGACACTTTGTAAGATGTCTGAGACAGTATTGATCGGTTTTGTCGGTATGCTGCTTTTATTCTATGGCATGCGGTTTTTTATCGACCGTCTGGCAAGACACAGCCATGGGGGAGCTGCCCTTCGGGTATTTAATTTCCGTCAGGTGCAGGAAAATGTCATAAGAAAATCCAGTACCTTATCGATCAGTTCCGTTCTGATCCTTGCAGCCCTCTGCTGTTTTGGAGCAGGAATTGTGATCGCATTTTCCTATGGAAATGAAAAAGAAAATACCCATATCATGGATTATACATTTGAGAATTACGAAGAAGATCAGGAACAGGGTGTGGCAAATGTAAAAAAGCTTCTGACAGACAACGGACTGGAACAGGATTTCTCCGATCTGTTTGAGGTGCAGGTCGGTCATCTTATTCCGGGTGCAAATGATGATTACGATGTATTTGATCTGTCATCCGTTATGAGCCGGGTAGAACAACTGCCGGATTCAGAGGATAAAGATATTCTGCTTAACAATCTGGAATATGTGTCATATCCATATCTGATCTCTTTGAGCGGATATAATCATGTACTCGAACTTGCAGGAAAAGAACCGCTCACGCTGGCTGACGATGAGGCGGCAGTATTTAAAAGTCTGGAATTTACATCGGATAGTATGAATCAGAATATAAATGATATTCTGGCAGACCGCCCGGAGGTGGCATATCTGGATCATAAGATGTATCTGACCGGTAAGATACAGAACACACCGATTGTCACAGATCGGGCAATTACATTATCCTTTGCCCTGATCGTGCCGGATGAAGTATTTGACAAATATACATGGGACAGCACGATCTATCTGAATGGTGTGCTGGATCAGTCAAAGGTCAAGGGAGATAACCTGCTTCAGTCGGTCATGCAGATGAATGATAAACTTGCGCAGATTGATTTTGCATCGAAGAATATTACTTATGAAAGTTATCTGAAAAATATGGGACGCCGGATGTTCTATATCGTAGCAGCAAGTTATATCACAATCTATCTGGCGATCATTTTCCTGATCATTGCAAATACTGTGATCGGGGTACAGTTCCTGATGGGACAGCAGAAATCCAGTCGCAGATATAAGACACTGATCCGGCTTGGAGCAACCTATGAACTGCTCTGCCGTTCCGCAAGAAAGCAGATCAACTGGTACTTTGGTATGCCGGTTGTCGTTGCAGGCATCAGCAGTATCTTCGGTGTGCGCGCCGTCCTTACACTGGTTTCCGGTATGATCTCAAATAGTATCCGAGATGCCATGCTGCTTGCTGCGGCTATGATTTTGCTGCTCTGTGTGGTAGAATGCATCTATATGGCATTTGTAAAACGGTCAAGCAACCGGTATCTTCTTACCCTGATGGTACCGGAGCGAGAGGAATAGATTCAGAGCAGATGAAGATCAATGGCGATGGCGTGAAACCTTGACTGATAGATGAGGAGTAGATATGAAGCATATAGCAGTGGTAGAAGATGAAGATATGATGCGGGAAGAACTGGAAGCCATATTGCAGAAGGCAGGTTATCAGACCAGCGGCATTACGGATTTTGAGAATGCGGCAGCAGCCATCCTTGCGGCATCCCCGGATCTGGTGCTGCTCGATCTGAATCTGCCGGGTATGGGTGGATTCCAGATCTGCCGGGAACTGAAGCAGAAAAGCTCCATACCGGTTCTGGTTCTGACATCGAGGGATCAGCTTCAGGATGAACTGCATGCCTTAGATCTGGGTGCAGATGAATTCCTGACGAAGCCTTGCAGAAAAGAACGTCTGCTTGCCAGAGTATCCAATGTGTTGAAACGGTACGAGGGAAGAAATAACCTTTTGGAAGGAAATGGATTCCTCCTTGACCGCCAGACCTATACGTTATACATTCATAACCAGTCTGTTATCCTGGCGCAGAATCAGGGCAAGATCCTTGAGATATTCTTAGAGCATGGATCGGATATCGTGACGAAAGAGGAACTCTGTATCGCCTTATGGGGAACGGCAGAATTCATCGATGAAAATGCCCTGCAGGTGAATCTTACGAGACTGAAAAAGACAATGGCAAATCTTGATATGCCACAGCAGATCATTCCTGTGCGTGGCGTCGGATATCGTTTTGTCGGGCAGACGTTGGAGAGGTAAAAATGGAACATATATCCGTAAAGAAGATCGGACAGATCATAAAACAGAATAGATTCTGGCTGGGGATCATCGGACTGCTTGATCTGCTCAGTATCCTGCTGTTATGGCTGATCGATGCACAGGCATTTTATGTGATCGCAATATCGGTAATTCTGTTCAGCCTGCTGGTATTTGTAACGGCTGTTCTTTATCTGGTAAAGAAAGAGAGAAAACGGAAGAAAGCATTTGATGAATTCCTTGCAATGCCGGATCTCTATCATGAGGAACAACTGCTTCATGATGCGGAGGATCTGCAGGCGGAGATCAGAAGCTTCAGTCAGACATTACATGAACAGATGGATCAATGCGCACAGACGAAGTTACAGCTAAATGATTATGAGGAATATGTGGAAGCATGGGCGCATGAGGTAAAGACGCCGCTTGCCCTGTTGACATTTATGCTGGACAATCACAGAGACGAGCTGTCAGAAGATGTGGTATGCAAGCTTGACCGGATCAACTGTCAGATGCAGAGATATATCGACCAGATGTTATACTATGCCCGTTTAAAGGGGGCAAGAAAAGATTACAGATTCGAGTCGGTCGATACGGAAACCTGTGTAAAGGAAGTGTTGGAGGATTTCACTCCACTGTTAGAAGAACAGAAGATACAGGTTCGGCTTGATATAAAAGAGAACACAGTATTTACCGATAAACGTGGCTTTGCCTTTATGCTCGGACAGTTTATCAGTAATTCGATCAAATACAGCAAAGGAGAGAATAAACAGCTCCGGATCTCCTGTATCAGAGAACATGAGAAGATTATTTTATCTGTCCGGGATAATGGCGTGGGTATCAAAGCCTGCGATCTTCCGTATGTATTTGAGAAAGGCTTTACCGGAGATTCCGGTGACAGGCGGAAGAAAGCAACCGGTATGGGACTTTACCTTGCAAAAGAAATGGCGCATGATCTAAATGTGGAGCTGGATGTGTCCTCTGATGAAGCCACAGGCGGCTGTGAGATTCGGGTGTATTTTCCAGTGGTTACTGCTTCCGATACTCTATAGATGTTACCGGATCAGTTACCGTTTTCGATACCCTCCGGGTGTGACACCATATTTCTTCTTGAAGGTTCGGTTGAAATAGGACAGGTTAAAGAAACCGCAGCTTTCTGCGATGGACAGGATGCTGTCATCGGTTGTGACAAGAAGCCTTGCTGCGATATTTAACCGGAAGTCACACAGATAGGTGGTAAAGGATACACCCATAGTATTCTTAAAAAATCGCATAAAATGGGATTCTGAGAATCCACAGTAAGAAGCAATGTCTGCAATGGGTATTGCTTCTTTGTAGTTTCGATCGATATAAGATAAGATTGCTTTGGTACGATCCAGATTCTTTGCATGATTCTTCCGATCTGAGGTCTCTGCCTTTTGCTCTGCGTGTGCATACAGGGTATAGAAGAATTCAAAATAGCAGCTTTTCAGAGCAAGCCGGTATCCCTTTGGTGTCGATGCACAGAGGGCATCTACCCGGTTCAGGCACGAGGACAGGGAATTGTATAATGGATCGTCACGGTCATAGATACTCTTTATATTTAATTCACCGGAGAGCAGGGGCAGGAAGAATTCACTGTCTAAGGTATCATGATTTCTGGATCGGAATAGATCAACGGAGAAAATGATATTTTCATATTCCATCGAATAGGAGGAATACTGAGAGATGCCGTGGATCCTTCCCGGCAGTATCAGAATGATATCTCCTTCCTCTACATAGTGCGTAGTGAAATCCAGCGTTACATTTCCTTTTCCTTTTTTAATGTAAATGATCTCCATATATGGATGCCAGTGGAGCGGAACGGCATTGAAGTCGAGCGGTATCGAGCACAGATAAGTGTTGTAAGGGAAAAGCGGATCGGCGTGCGCCTTCGTTTCCATATAATTTTCATATTCAAGACTGTTCATATATGTACCTCCCTTTCCTAACTTTGAGGTATTCTATCCTTACCAAACAGGTGGACGCTTCCGCTCGTTTCGACCTGCAACGGTACTAAGATGCCGCTTGTGCGCCATCTAAGGACCGGCGGTCTCAAATGCCACCTGTTTGGTAAGATAGAATACCTCAAAGTTTTGAATGATAGAATAGTATCATAAAATGCTCTTATTATGCAAGAAATAGTATAAAAAGGATATTAGAATACAAATCAGAACAGACATTCCGGATATACGACCTTTACCTTACCTTTACCTTTATTAAATGCAGGCGAATGGATAGCTGTTCAATAGAAAATTTAATAAAGAGGTATCAGACATGAAGAAAGCGTTAGATCGTGGCGCAGGAATCCTCCTGCCAATCAGCAGCCTTCCATCCCCTTATGGAATCGGATCTCTGGGGAAAGAGGCATATGAATTTGTTGACAGGTTGAAGGAGGCGGGCCAGCGTTACTGGCAGGTGCTTCCGATCGGACCGACCAGCTTTGGTGATAGTCCGTATCAGTCATTTTCAGCATTTGCGGGTAATCCTTATTTTATCGATTTCGACATTCTGATTCATGAAGGTTTACTGACACAGGAGGAGGTAGATGCATACAGCTGGTACGATCAGCCGGATGACATCGATTACGCCCGCCTGTACAGACAAAGGTTTGAGGTATTGAGAAAAGCATATGGCAGATCAAAGCATGAGACATCAAAGCAGTATGCAGAATTTCTCACGGAAAATGAAAACTGGCTTCCGGATTACGCCCTTTATATGGCGGTCAAGGCAGACCATGAGAACAAAGAATGGTTAAGCTGGGAAGAACCGGTTTTAAAGAGAGAAGAAACAGCACTTCGTAAGTGCAGGGAACAGTTACACGACGAGATCGGATTCTATATGTTCCTTCAGTTCAAATTCGATGAGCAGTGGAAGACACTCAAATCTTACGCCAACCATCATGGTATCAGTCTGATCGGCGACATTCCAATCTATGTAGCACTGGACAGTGCAGATGTATGGGCAAATACAGAACAATTTCAGTTAGATCATGATCTACAGCCTGTGTGTGTAGCCGGTTGTCCACCGGATGCATTCTCCGATTACGGTCAGAAATGGGGCAATCCTTTATATGGCTGGGATCGTATGGAACAGGATGGGTTCTCGTGGTGGAAGAACCGAATTCGTAAATCGGCCAGTCTCTATGATGTGATCCGTATCGATCATTTCATCGGGGTTGTGCGGTATTACAACATTCCGGCAGACGGAGAGCCAAAGAACGGATTCTATCTGGAAGGTCCGGGAAAGAAGCTTGTAGATGCGATCGACAGTGCCAGAGGAAATGCAAAGGTGATCGCAGAAGATCTGGGAGTCGTTGTGCCGGAGGTACAGAAGCTGGTGAAGAAATCCGGCTATCCGGGAATGAAGATTTTACAGTTTGGATTTGACGGAAATGCGGAGAATGAACATGCACCGCATAATCACGAAAAGAATTACGTTGTCTATATCGGGACACACGATAATGACACATTAAAAGGATATATCGAGAATGCATCAAAGGACAATCTTACATTTATGATGAAATATCTGGGAGCGGCAAATGAGCAGGAGATCCCGGAGAAGATGATGCAGGTATTATATATGAGCCCTGCCGATACAGTTATCGTTCAGATGCAGGATCTGCTTGGAAAGGATAACGAAGCACGGATGAATCTTCCGTCTACGATCGGTACAAACTGGCGCTGGCGGATGAAGAAAGATGAATTTACAGACGAGATCAGAGACAGATTAAGGGAATTAACAAGAGTATATGGAAGAAATGCTGTGAAGCAGTATTTTTGTAAGGAGGATATAATGTTAACAGAGATTTGTAAGAAAAAATATAATAAAACGATCAAGGAATGCAGCAATGAGGAGATCTATTTTGCGCTGCTTGATATGACAAAGAAATTAGCAGAAGACAAGGTTACAGAGGATGGCAAGAAAAAGGTTTACTATATATCGGCAGAGTTCCTGATCGGTAAGCTGTTATCCAACAACCTGATCAATCTTGGAATCTTCGATGAAGTAAAACAGGTGCTGGCAGAAAACGGCAAGAGCATATATGACATCGAAGAAGTAGAGCCGGAACCATCCCTTGGAAATGGCGGACTTGGACGACTGGCAGCCTGCTTCCTTGATTCGATGGCAACACTCGGACTTCCGGGAGATGGTATCGGATTAAATTACCATATGGGTCTGTTCAAGCAGGTATTTGAGAATAACTACCAGAAGGAGACTGCAAATCCATGGATCGAGGCAGACAGTTGGCTGACAAAGACCGATGTAAGCAACACGATCCGGTTTGGAAACTGTACCGTACAGTCCAGAATGTATGACATCGATGTGACAGGTTATGAGAACCGCACAAATAAGCTGCATTTATTTGATATCGAGAGCGTGGATGAGAGCATCATGGAGCCGGCTGGCATTAGCTTTGATAAGACAGATATCAAGAAGAACCTGACACTCTGTCTCTATCCGGATGACAGTGACGAAGCCGGCAACTTACTTCGTATCTATCAGCAGTATTTCATGGTTGCAAATGGTGCAAAGCTGATCCTTGCAGAGGCAAAGGAGAAAGGTTCAAATCTTCATGATCTTGCAGATTATGCAGCCATTCAGATCAATGATACACATCCGTCTATGGTGATCCCTGAGTTGATCCGTCTGTTGATGGAAGAGGGTATCTCCTTTGATGAAGCAACAGAGATCGTAACCGATGTATGTGCTTATACCAATCATACGATCCTTGCAGAAGCATTGGAGAAATGGCCGGTTGCTTATCTGGAGAAGGTCGTTCCACAGCTTATGCCTGTGATCCGTATGCTGGATAAAAAGGTCAGAAACCGTTATAAGGATGAGCGTGTTTATATCATAGATGGAGATTCCCGTGTGCATATGGCACATATCGATATGCATTACAGCCACAGTGTAAATGGTGTTGCTTATCTTCATACCGAGATCCTGAAGAATTCAGAGCTACACCCATTTTATGAGATCTATCCTGAGAAATTCAACAATAAGACAAACGGTATCACATTCAGAAGATGGTTGTTACACTGCAATGAAAAGCTGTCAGCCTACATCACAGAGCTGATCGGACCGGATTACAAGAAGGATGCCGATAAGTTACAGGAGCTGGCTTCTTACTACAAGGATAAGAACGTATTAGAAGAGATCCTTGCGATCAAGCAGAGCAATAAGGCAGTCTTAAAGGACTACCTGAAAGAGACACAGGGAATCGAGATCAACGAGAATTCGATCTTTGATATCCAGGTCAAGAGACTGCATGAATACAAGCGTCAGCAGATGAATGCCCTCTGGGTGATCTACAAATATTTTGAGATTAAGAAAGGACATCTGCCTGAGACTCCGATCACAGTTATATTTGGAGCAAAGGCTGCACCTGCTTATACGATCGCAAAGGACATCATTCATCTGATCCTCTGTCTGCAGGAGCTGATCGACAATGATCCTGCGGTAAGTCCGTACTTGAAAGTTGTCATGATCGAGAATTATAATGTATCAAAAGCAGCAAAGATCATTCCGGCATGCGATATCTCAGAGCAGATCTCACTGGCATCCAAGGAAGCATCCGGAACAGGAAATATGAAGTTCATGTTAAACGGTGCGGTTACTCTTGGAACCCGTGACGGTGCAAATGTAGAGATCGGAGAACTGGTGGGCGAGGATAATATTTATTTCTTTGGTGAATCCAGTGAAGAAGTGATCGAGCACTATGCAAAGGCAGACTATGTGGCAAGAGAGTATTATGAGAAGCCGGAGATTAAGAAGCTGGTAGACTTTATCGTGAGTGATGAGCTGCTTGCGATCGGTCAGAAGGAATCACTTGCCAGACTTCATAACGAGCTGATCGTAAAAGATTGGTTTATGACACTTCTTGATGTCTGTGATTACATTCAGACAAAGGAACAGGTGCTTGCCGATTATGAAGATCGTATGGGCTGGGCTGAGAAGACTCTGGTAAATATCAGCAAGGCAGGCTTCTTCTCCTCCGATCGTACGATCGCAGAATATAATAAAGATATCTGGAAGCTGTAAAATGTGTTAAAATAAGATATATATTTCCACCATAGAAAGGCGTTGATAGATATGTACAAGATATTGATCGTAGATGATGAGAAGATAGAAAGAAACGGTATTCGGTTTCTTTTAAAAAAACTGAATCTGGAATTTGAGATTGCAGAGGCGGTAAATGGTGTGGATGCACTGGAGAAGCTGGAGAAAGAAGATTTTGATATCCTGCTTACAGATGTAAAGATGCCTTTCATGGATGGAATCCAACTGATCGATCATGTTGTGAAGGAAAAGAAAAAGCTGCGCACAGTCATATTCAGCGGATGCAATGAATTCGACTATGCAAAGAAAGCGATCCGGCTGGGAGTTGTTGATTATATCTTAAAACCGGTCGATCCAAATGAATTCAAGAATACCCTGAATAAGGTCGTAAATGAATTGGAAGAGGCAAAGGCTTCGGATGAGCTGAAGAATAAGAGCATGGAATTCTTATATGAGCATGCGCTCTATATGCTGTTGAACGGAACGGATGTTACGAAACTCAGACAGGAATACAGCGGATTATCGCTTGATCTAGGTAAATTCAAGAATATGCTTTTGATGGAATTCAATCATGATTTCTTCGGCAGACGTGGGGTGGATTTCAAAGAGAATGAGAACTTAAAGTCAATTGGAATCCTGCAATATCTGAACCTGAACCAGCAGCAGGAGATCTTATTCTTAGGGGATGAGATGAATATTCTCCGTAAGGCAAATGAGATCGTAAAGATCATCAAAGCCGATTATGATGCTGACTGTTACATAGCGATATCCTCTGATATCGGGGATCTGTCCGAAGTGGCAGATAAGATGGAAGAGCTCGAAGTGCTGATGGAGAACAAATTCTACCATCCGGAGATCCATGTATTTTATCCGAACATGGAGGGCGAGACTCCGGGTATTATCCAGTTCGATGATGATACCTTTATGAAGCAGATGAAACAGGATATCAAGATGAAGGATGTGGAAGCACTCCGGGAGCATTTCCAGAGATTCTGTGAGAAGTACAGACATAAGACAGAGTACTCCCAAATCTATATCAAGTTCCTGTTCTCGAATCTGATGAAGGATATCTACGGAAGCATCGATGAGACTGACGAAGCAGAGCTAAATAAAGACATTGAGAAATTATATATGGCGACAGATTTTCAGGTGTTAACGGAGCTTGTCGAAGAAGCAATCCGGAGACTGGAAACCTGTTTTGCAGGAAAGACACAGATGGCGCATCGGGAAGTAGAACTGGTGAAGCAGTATATTTACCGGAACTATGGAAGCGAGCTTGGAATCGATATGCTGGCGGATATGGTACATCTCGCACCGAGCTATCTAAGTACGGTATTTAAGAAAGAGACCGGACAGAATCTAAGCAAATTCATCAAGGCATACCGGATGGAACAGGCAAAGGATATGTTAGAGAACAGCATGACGAAGATCGTAGATATCAGTGTGGCGTGCGGATATCCGAATGTGTCTTACTTCTGTTCCAGCTTCCGTGAGTTCTTTGGCGTGAGTCCGCAGAAATTCAGAGAGAGCGGAGGACAGGCGGATGCATAAAGAACGAATAGATAAAAGGATAAAAAGAGGGTTCCAGAATCTGCGATTATCCGGCAAGCTGTTGGTCATTTATATACTTGCCGGGTTTCTTCCGATCATGATCACGCTGACGATCACCTACCATGAGATGAAGAAGATCCTGTGGGATCGTGAGACGATGATCCTGGAATCGTATCTGACACAGACGACAGATGCGCTTGATAATGAGTTAGAGATTTATAACAATCTTTCTAATTATATATCCTATAATCAGTCGATCGCGAAGATCTTAAGCTCAGATCAGAGTACATATCAGAATTATGAGCAGGTGGCAAGTGTTATAGATCCCCTGCTTTCTTCTATTATGTATTTTCATGATGATGTAAAGCAGGTAACGATCTACACGGATGCCTGTCAGGTGAAGCACGGCAGTACGATCGCCCCCATTACCACGATTGAAAATGAAGAGACGAACTATGGAATAGTTGACGATAACCAGATCCACTGGATCGTGAATGCGAAGGATAAGACTGCGTATTCGTTAAACCGCATGGCCATGCTGGAGCAGAAAAAGGCGAAGGGTCTGCTCTATGTAGGGGTGGATTATGACAGCGTATTCCAGCCGTTTAATAACGAAACGGTATTTGATAATTATGGCGTTGTGATAGAGGATGCAGAAGGTAACTGCATCTTTAAAAAGAGTGTATTTACAGAAGAAAAACAGCCGTATGAATTATCAGAGGAACAGTTCTTTGCAACAGTAGGGCAGAAGGATTCCGGTTATCAGTTTATTAAGCGGGAGTCGAAGGCATCCGGCTGGAAGATCTGGATCTATAAGCCGGATCGACTGATCATTTCTTCGATTCAGCCAATCTTAATAATTGCTGCAGCAGCAATTCTGGTCAGTCTGATCGCAGCAGTCGCATGTATCCGTATAATTTCCGAGTTCATAACGAAACGTATCAGTAAGCTTCAGAAGAAAATGCGTAATCTGGAAACCGGGAATCTTGGTATGGAGATTGAGAATGACAGCACGGATGAGATCGGTGATCTGATCAATGGTTATAACAGTATGACGAAGCGTCTGGATGCAACGATCAATGAAGTATACCGAAGCAAGATCAAAGAAAAGGAATATGAGATGCGGGCGTTGCAGGCGCAGATCAATCCGCATTTCCTGTATAATTCCCTGTCTATCATTAACTGGAAAGCATTAGAGGCAGACCAGGAGGATATCAGTCGTATCACGTTGTCGTTGTCCACCTTTTACCGGACAGCGTTAAATAAGGGAAAGAATATCCTGCTTGTCCGGGATGAGATCGCGAACATCAAAGCATATCTGGATATCCAGCTTACGATGCACGATGACAGTTTCGATGTTATCTATGATATCGATGATTCCATTTTAAAATATGAAACACTGAACCTGATCTTACAGCCGATCCTCGAGAATGCGATCCATCATGGCATAGATCTGAAACAGGATGGCAGAGGAGAGATCCGCATCAGTGGAAAAGAGGACGATAAAGATATTCGGTTTGCGGTATCCGATAATGGTGTCGGTATGACCCAAGAACAGGCGGAGCTGATACTGACTGCCGATTCGAAGGGCTATGGTGTGCGAAATGTCAATGAACGTATCAAACTGTATTATGGAGCGGAATATGCGGTTTGTATCGACAGTGAAGTTGGCAGGGGAACGACTGTCACGATCCATTTTCCAAAAGAACTGCATGCAGAAATCAAACATTCATAAAAAACCAACATGTTTCTGAAATTATTGATATATACGGTGAAACGGTTCCTTTTTATAATAATGTCATAAGGTAAAGGTACTGCAAAAGTATTAAAAAACAAACCAAAAAACATGATTTATTTAAAGGAGGAACGGTTATGAAGTTTAGAAAGTATGCAGCGATTGCACTGGCAGGAGCTATGTGCATGTCATTACTCGCAGGATGTGGAGATAAGAAGGATGATACATCTAAGGATTCCACAACAGCATCAAATGCAGAGGCAACATCAGGAGAGAGTACTGATGCATCTGCAGAAGAAGAAAACATTAAAGCAACAATTACAGTATGGGGACCTGCTGAGGATCAGTCACCGGATTATGGTGAATGGCTTCAGGGAAGATGTGAAGCATTTAATAAGGAACATCCAAATTGGGATCTTTCATTTGAATATGGTACATGCAGCGAGGCAGATGCAGGAAAGACCGTAACACAGGATGTATCCGCATCAGCAGATGTATATATGTTCGCAAACGACCAGTTACAGACACTGATCGATGCAAATGCAATCTCGGAGTTAGGCGGAAGCACAGCAGACTATGTAAAGTCAACAAACTCACAGGCAGTTGTGGATTCTATCACAGTAGATGGCGGAATCTATGGTGTTCCGTTTACAACAAATACATGGTTTTTATACTATAACAAGAAAGTATATTCAGACAGCGATGTAAAGAGCCTTGATACAATGCTTGAAAAAGGAAAAGTTGCTTTTCCTCTTACAAACAGTTGGTATGATGCAGCGTTCTATCTTGCAAACGGATGTACATTATTCGGTGATGGTACAGATAATGACGCAGGAATCAACTTTGGCGGAGATAATGGAAAGGCTGTTACAGATTACCTTGTAGATCTTGTAGCGAATAAGAATTTTGTAAATGATGAATCCGGTGTCGGTATTTCCGGTATGACAGATGGATCTATCGCAGCTATGTTCTCCGGTTCATGGGATTATAAGGCATTACATGATGCACTTGGTGACGATCTTGGAATCGCAGCTATGCCTACAGCCAAGATCGGCGGATCTGACAAGCAGTTACTTTCATTCGCCGGTTCAAAGGCAATCGGTGTAAATCCAAACTGTGAATATCCACAGGTAGCAGTAGCACTTGCCCTGTACCTTGGTAACGAAGAATCACAGCAGTCACATTATGAAGCAAGAAGCATTGTTCCTTGTAACACAAATCTTTTAGAGAGTGATACGGTAAAGAATGATGCATTAGTAACAGCTCAGAACGATACCTTCAACAATACATCTATGATCCAGCCATTTGTACCTAAGATGAGTAACTTCTGGACACCGGCAGAGAATTTTGGTAAGGCACTCTTAAACGGTGAAGTTACACATGATAATGCTGCTGAGCAGACAGAAGCATTCAATACATCATTGAACACAGATGTAGCAGAGTAAAAATAAACAGATCATAAGATAGAGTGTTCCATTTCCACAGGGGTGGTGGAACACTTTATTTTATGAAAGAGACGTAAAAACGCAACATTTACTTTGAGACGGAGGTGTCAGGATGGCTGAAGCGACAGTAAGCAAAAAGAAAAAAATAAGACGAAGTGATTATCAATATACTGTTTTCAAGGCCATGAGAAATGGTGATTGGATCACCAGATTATCGTTCCTGATCATGGGATTCGGAAACATTGTCAGAAAACAGTTTGTAAAAGGTTTATCATTTCTGGTACTTGAAAGCATATTTATTTATTTCATGATAAAAAACGGTGCATCTCTTCTGATCGATTTCTTCCATCTGGGAGGAGCAGAACAGGAGAAGGTGTGGAATGATGCAAAAGGCATATTTGAATATACACAGGGTGATAACTCCCTTTTGATGTTATTATATGGAGTAGCCACGGTATTTATCATATTTGCATTTGTATGCCTCTGGGTAGTCAGTGTCGAGAGTGCATATCGTGCACAGTGTCTGCATGATGCAGGGAAAAAAGTTCCGGGATTTACAGATGATATTAAGAGTTTATTTGATAAAAACCTTCATATGTTTCTGCTTCCACTTCCGGTACTCGGGATTGTTGTCTTTACGATCCTGCCGCTTGTATTCATGATCTGTATGGCATTTACAAATTACAGTAAGCTGGATTCCCATACGGTATTGTTTAACTGGGTAGGACTGAAAAACTTTGCCAAGATTTTGAATTTTAATGACGCAGTCGGAAGTACATTCTGGTCTGTTCTCGGATGGACACTGGTATGGGCGGTTGCTGCGACATTTACCAACTATATCTTCGGTATGATCCTTGCAATGGTCATCAATCGAAAGGGAACAAGATGTAAGGGTGTGTGGAGATCAATCTTCATGTTATCCGCAGCCGTTCCACAGTTTGTATCCCTGCTTTTGATGCGTACGATCTTCAGTCAGAATGGTATCGTAAATACCTTATTACTGAATCATCATATCATCGACAATGCAATTCCGTTTTGGAGCAACGCAACCATTGCCCGTATCATGGTTATCGTGATCAATATCTGGATCGGTATTCCGTTTACCATTATGCAGGTGACCGGTATCTTACAAAGTATACCGGAAGATATCTATGAGGCCGCAAAAGTAGATGGAGCCGGACCGGTGAAGATCTTCTTTAAGATCACACTTCCATATATGTTATTTGTAACAGCTCCATATCTGATCACGACCTTTGCAGGTAATATTAATAACTTTAATGTAATCTATCTTCTGTCAAACGGAGCACCGATTCCGGTTGGAAAGACAGCAGGAAAGACCGATCTTCTGGTTACCTGGCTCTACAAGCTGACAGTTGATAATCAGTATTATAATCTGGGTGCGGTTATCGGTATCATGACATTTATCGTTCTTGCGATCGTATCTCTGATCACCTATCATAATACAACATCTTATAAAGACGAGGAGGGATTCCAGTAATGACTAAAACAGGTAAGAAAATAAATGGAAAACAGAAGCTTACACCGTCGGATATCGTTGTTCATATTATACTGGTAATTCTTTCCGTGATCTGGGTGATCCCGATCCTGTGGATCGTTCTGATCAGCTTTCGTGGAGAAAAAGGACAGTATGTTTCTACTTTGTTGCCAAAGGCGTATACTCTTGGCAATTACACAAAGTTATTTACAGATACCGGTATCCTGAATTTTCCGAAGATGTTCATGAATACTTTGATTATTGCGATCTTCTCTTGTATAATATCTACAGTATTTGTATTGGCGATGTCATACTGTATGTCGAGAATGCGTTTCCGACTGAGACGCCCATTTATGAATGTAGCATTGATCCTTGGTATGTTCCCGGGATTCATGGCTATGATCGCAGTTTATTATATCTTAAAGGCGATCGGACTGTCAGAAGGATCCTTGATCCGTGTTGCACTTATCCTGGTTTATTCCGGTGGTGCAGGCTTACAGTTCTATATTGCAAAAGGCTTCTTTGATACGATTCCGAAGTCGATCGAGGAAGCAGCTTATCTGGACGGAGCAACCAGATGGCAGTCGTTTACTAAGATCATTATTCCGTTAAGCCGTCCGATCATTGTATATACGGTTCTGAATTCCTTTCTTGCTCCTTGGATTGATTTCGTATTTGCAAAGGTTATCTGCCGTGCAAATAAGGATTACTATACCGTATCTATCGGACTTTGGAATATGTTAGAGAAAGAATATGTGTATCCGTGGTTCAATTCCTTTGCAGCCGGTGCGGTGCTGATCTCAATTCCGATTATCATTCTGTTCATGTTTATGCAGAAGTGTTATCGTGAGAGCTTTTCCGGTGGTGTAAAAGGTTAAGGGATCATATGATTATTTGCTTATAGTTTGGTTGAAACAGAGGAATGTATATGATAACAGGTTCGTATTTAAAAAAGATTATTTTATGTGTGCTGATTATAAATTTATTGATCTTATGTGGATGCGGTGATTCCGGGGCTACCCCCTCCACCCGGGAGAATGCAGAGACAAAAGAAGAATATGAAGCTGCGTTATATACAGCCCGCACGACACCTTACGGAAAATATCCGGAACAGCTTACCTACACACTGGGTAAGCTGTCCGGAGCAAATAATTCCAATCTTCCGGATGGCGAAACGTATGAAAATAATGCTTATACAAGGCTGTTGAATGAAAGGCTAAATGTTCAAAATCAGGATGTGTTTGAGGCTATGGATGAGCAATATACGGATAATGTGACCATGGTGATCGCACAGAATGATCTGCCGGATGTGATGATCGTGGAGGATCTGGATGAGCTTCAGTATCTGGTGGATAATGATATGATCGCAGATCTGACAGACAGCTACAATAACTGTATGAGCGATACGATCAAGAACATATATGGAAGCTATGGTCGGGATATCCTTGATGTTGTAACCTTTGACGGGAAGATCATGGCGATACCGGAAACGAATATCTCAGACGGACCGAATCTGATCTGGCTTCGTAAGGATTGGATGGATGCACTTGGGCTGTCCGCACCGAGAACACTCTCGGATGTAGAAGAGATTATAAGACAATTTAAAGAAAAAGATCCCGGACATAATGGGGCAGGAAATACCGTAGGGCTTGTATGTGATACCAGTCTCTGCGGCGGTTGTGGTTATAGCAGCGAATACACATTAGATATTATATTTGCTGCATATGGTGCATTTCCGAAACAGTGGATTTATGATGAGGACGGCAATGTTGTCTATGGTTCGGTTCAGCCAGAGGCGAAAGAGGCACTTGCCCATATCCATGAGTTGTATAAAGAGGGAATTCTGGATCAGGATTTTCTGATGCGGACGAGCAGTAACCTGATCGAGCTGATCGTGGATGGTCAATGCGGTTCTTTCTTTGGTCCCTGGTGGGCACCGAATAACCCGCTGATGCAGGCAGTGGAACAGAATAAAGATGCTGAGTGGCAGCCTTATCTGATCGCAACAGAGAAATCCGGACTTACCAGTTATCATACACAGAATCCTTCCGGTAAGTATATTGTAGTGCGTAAGGGTTATGAATATCCGGAGATTGCATGTAAGATTGTTAGTGTATTATTTGACTATTTGCGGTATAATGACAGAGACAATCAGGAGATTGTCGATTATTATAAAGAAAATGTAGACCCTACCGCCAGACCGTTTGCGATCAATGTAGATTACAACAATGCTTTGCAGATCTGCTATGGAGAACTGAATCATGTATTTGCGGGGGACAAATCCGCAGATGATCTGAACGTACTGGAATATTCCTATTATGAGGCATGCGAATCATATCTGAAGGATGCGGAGAATGCCAGTGCGGAAGATTGGGCGGCGTATACTTCCCGTATCACAGCCTGTAAGATCTTAAACGATGGAAGAACGAACAAAGTAGAGTCGTTATATTTTGGAGAAACGGAAACGATGGTTACAGACTGGTGGAGCCTTGAGAATCTGGAAAGTGACACCTATCTGAAGATTGTAACCGGTGAGAGTTCACTCGATGAATTTGACCGTTTTGTCGAGAACTGGTATCAGAATGGCGGTGAAACGATCACAAAAGAGGTACGGGCTGAGATAGAATAAGAAGTTTCCGATGTTTTTATACGGAGGCATATTAAGATGACAGAAAGAGAAAAAATGATAGCAGGATCCGTTTATGATCCATCTGATGATGAATTAATACGATTAAGACAGAATGCGCATCGGTTGAGTAAAGAGTATAATGACTGCTTTGAGACAGATGAGAAACGCGAGAAGATCCTGGCAGAGCTGATTCCGAATAAGGGTAAGAATGTATATCTTCAGGGACCGGTTCAGTTCGATTATGGCTGCTTTACCGAGATAGGCGAGAACAGTTATGTGAACTTTAATTTTACCTGTCTGGACTGTGCACCTGTTAAGATCGGCTGCAATGTATTTATGGGACCGAATGTTTCTCTGCTGACACCGATGCATCCGTTTCGTTTTCAGGAGCGTAACATTTATAAGAGGGAAGACGGCGTGTATACAGACCGGGAATATGCGAAGCCAATCACGATCGGAGATAACTGTTGGCTGGCAGGAAATGTAACAGTATGTGGCGGTGTAACGATCGGCAGCGGTTCTGTGATCGGAGCCGGCAGCGTGGTTACGAGAGATATCCCATCGGGAGTATTGGCTGCCGGAAATCCATGCAGAGTCATTCGCGAGATCACGGAGGAAGACCGTTTAAAGTAGAATTATATTGTTGAGAAAATGAAATGGGAGTCTGTCAATGAAAAAGTTGACAGGCTCTTTTTGAATCATTAAACTGAAAGAAGAGTAATTTTGCAAAGGAGTATGAAACATGAAAATAGGTATTTTAGGATATGGTAATCTTGGACGGGGTGTTGAGTGTGCGATCAAGCAGAATCCGGATATGGAGCTAGCAGCGGTATTTACCAGACGTGCACCGGAGACAGTATCGATATTAACAGAGGGAGCAGCTGTTTGTTCTGTAAATGATGTGGAGCAGTGGAAGGATAAGATCGATGTCATGATCCTCTGCGGCGGAAGTGCTACCGATCTGCCGGAGCAGACACCAAAGTATGCAGAGATGTTCAATGTTATAGACAGCTTCGATACACATGCAAGAATTCCGGAGCATTTTGCAAATGTAGATGCTGCCGCAAAGAAGAATGGTCATGTCGGCATCATCTCAGTAGGCTGGGATCCGGGTATGTTCTCTTTAAATCGTATGTATGCAAATGCGATCTTACCGGAAGGTCGTGATTATACATTCTGGGGAAAAGGTGTCAGCCAGGGACATTCCGATGCAATCCGTCGTGTAGAGGGTGTTAAGGATGGCAAGCAGTACACGATCCCTGTAGAAGCAGCACTGGAAGCAGTCAGAAATGGTGAGAATCCAGAACTTACAACCAGACAAAAGCACACAAGAGAGTGCTTTGTTGTATTAGAGGACGGTGCCGATCCTGTAAAGGTTGAAGAAACGATCAAGAACATGCCAAATTATTTTGCCGATTATGATACGACGGTTCACTTTATCAGTGAAGAAGAATTAAAGGCAAACCACAGTGGAATTCCTCATGGTGGATTTGTGATCCGTTCCGGTAAGACCGGCTGGAATCTGGAAAATAATCATGTGATCGAATACAGCCTGAAGCTGGATTCCAATCCAGAATTCACATCCTGTGTCATCGTGGCTTATGCAAGAGCAGCATACCGTCTGTACAAAGAAGGACAGAGCGGATGTAAGACTGTATTCGATATAGCACCGGCGTACTTAAGCGCAAAAGACGGAGCAGAACTCCGCAAGAGCTTGTTGTAATTGCATAATTCATTAGATGGTGTCAAACATGTTGACTTTACCAATCAGGGAACGCTTCCGCTCGTTTCGTCCTGCAGCGGTACTAAGATGCCGCCTTTGCGCCATCAAGTACCGGCGGACTCAAATGTCCCTGTATTGGTAAATCAACATGCTTATACACCATCTAATGAATTGTGCCAGTACTTGTAATAAGGAGGATTTTAAGATGAGCGTTGTTTTGGATGAGATGAAGACGAGAAGAAGTATCCGGAAGTTCAAACCGGATATGGTTCCGGCGGATGTTCTGGATCAGATCATTGAAGCAGGAACATTTGCTGCAAATGGCAGAGGCTTGCAGTCTCCGATCATTATTGCGGTAACAAATAAAAAGATGCGGGATAAGATCATGGAGATGAACCGTATGATCGGCGGCTGGGAGGAAGGCTTTGATCCATTTTACGGAGCACCTGTTATATTGATCGTACTGGCAGATGCATCCTGTCCGACTGCTGTCTATGACGGAAGCCTGACGATGGGAAATCTGATGCTTGCCGCACATGATCTTGGAATCGGAAGCTGTTGGATCCATCGTGCAAAAGAAGAATTCGAAAGCGAAGAAGGAAAGCAGATCCTTGAAGGCCTTGGAATCACCGGCGACTATATCGGTGTCGGACATTGCGCACTTGGATTTACGGATGGAGCGTATCCTGATGTTATTCCAAGAAAGGATAACAGAGTATACTATATTCGCTAAGCAGTTATTGACATTCTGAAAAAATATGGTAGAATAGCCACGAAAACGAATGAAGTGGATTTTTCCGGATAATAAATAAGTCATCTTTTCGCCACACAGCTATAAGTGAAACCATTTATAACTGTGTGGCGTTTTTATGTAGAGAGGGAGAAATGTATGAACGAAGAATTTATGAAAGAACGACCGGTGCTGCCGCTGCTTTTGTCAATGGCACTTCCGATGATATTATCGATGTTGGTCAATTCTCTGTATAACATTGTGGACAGCTTTTTTGTAGCGAAGATCAGCGAGGATGCGATGACAGCTCTGTCGCTTGTCTTTCCAATCCAGAATTTTGTAAATGCGGTAGCCATCGGTTTTGGCGTGGGAATCAATGCGGTGATCGCGTTCTATCTCGGCGCAAAAGAACCGGACAAGGCAAATGCAGCAGCGTCAAAGGGTACGCTTCTTTCTGTTGTTCATGGTGTGATCATGATGGTAGTCTGTATTCGGATCATGCCGGGATTTCTGCGGATGTTCACATCGAATGAGATGGTTGTTCAGATGGGAATTCAGTACTCTGTGATCGTATTTGCATTTTCTGTTATTATTTCCATTGATCTGTCATTTGAGAAGATCTATCAGGCAGTTGGAAGAATGGTTGTTACGATGGTCGGACTTGGCGGTGGATGCCTGATGAACATTGTATTAGATCCCCTATTGATCTTCGGTATCGGACCATTCCCGAAAATGGGAATCCGGGGCGCGGCACTTGCAACCGGACTTGGACAGGTGTTTACCCTGTTGATCTATCTGTTTGTCTATGTGTTCCGTCCGATATCCGTAAAGATCGGCAGACGGTATCTGCATACGGAGGATTGTCTGACAGGGAAGCTGTATGCGATCGGTATTCCGGCTATTCTTAATATGGCACTTCCGTCCCTGCTTACAACTGCACTGAATGCGATATTAAGCACCTATTCACAGATCTATGTCGTGATCCTTGGAATCTATTATAAATTGCAGACATTTTTATACCTTCCTGCAAATGGCATGATCCAGGGTATGCGTCCGGTAATTAGCTATAATTACGGAGCGGGAGAGCATAAGCGTGTCCGCAGCATTTATAATATTACACTTACGATCATTGGTATGATCATGGTATTTGGAACAGTGATCTGTCTGATCTTTCCGGATAAATTGATCGGAATGTTCTCGGATAATCAGGCAACGATCACGGAGGGTGCGACGGCACTTCGGATCATCTGTGCCGGATTCATCGTTTCTTCGGTATCCGTGACTTCATCCGGTGCATTAGAGGGACTTGGTAAGGGTACGCCATCATTGATGATCTCCCTGCTTCGCTATGTGGTTGTCATCATTCCGGCAGCATTTGTACTCAGTCGTATCTTTGGTGTTGTCGGTGTCTGGAATGCGTTCTGGGTAGCAGAACTGATAACAGCAGTTGCCGCACTTTTCATTTACCGACAGGCAGTTAAGAGAAAAAGTTAAGATTTCATAGATTGCACAGTTGCATGAAAAAGAAGATAATAAAAGAAGAAAGAAGGATTTATATGTGGTTTGTATTTGCATTGTTGTCGTCTGTATTTGCGGCATTGACATCAATTCTTGCAAAGGTAGGTATTGACGGAGTAAATTCGAATCTTGCAACAGCGATCCGAACAGCAGTTGTGCTTGTGATGTCATGGGGCATGGTGTTCCTGACACATACACAGTCCGGAATCAGCGCGATCGGGAAGAAAAGCTGGTTGTTCCTGATTTTATCAGGACTTGCAACCGGAGCATCGTGGTTGTGTTATTATAAAGCACTTCAGATGGGAAATGCATCCAAGGTAGTACCAATCGATAAATTAAGTGTCGTTATTACATTGATTCTTGCATTTGTATTCCTGCACGAAGAATTCACGATGAAGTCGATCATTGGCTGTGTACTGATCGGACTGGGAACTTTGATGATGGTGTTATAAATAGATTAAGATAAGAGCGCAGACGGCACAGATAAGGTGTATATTTTAGTAGAAGTCCGGATATGGCAGAAATGCTGTATCCGGATTTTTTTATGGTTAAACTTGTTTTCCCCGCTGATATCCGTTACAATCAAACATGGAGAGACGGCGGCAATATATTAAGATATACATGTTATTCTGTTCTGTCAGGAAAGGAGATGGGACATGGATAACGAATTAATATATTCCGCTGATGCGACATATCAGAAAGCACAGTATGATGCCAGTGCCAAGCGCCTGCTAGGACAGAAGATCATATTGGCGCATATAATGATACGGGTAGTAGATGAATTTAAAGGCATGGATGCAGAGACGGTCGCTTCGCTGATCGAAGGCGAACCGTATATCAGCCAGGTTCCGGTAGAACCGGGACTAACAAACAAAGAAATGACAGATGCCGGAACCGGTGAACGGATTGTCGGGTTGAATACTGAGAATTCTGAGATTGATGAAGGAAAGGTATATTTTGACATCATTTTCTACGTACGGATGCGGGACGGACTGGCAAAAATGATCATCAATCTGGAAGCACAGAAGAATGAACCGACAAAGTATCACATTCTGAATCGGGCAATCTTTTATACCGCGAGGCTGGTGTCTTCCCAGAAAGAGCGGGAATTTACAGGTTCCGACTATAACGAGATCAAACAGGTGTATTCCATCTGGATCTGTATGAATATGAAAGAGAACAGCCTAAGCCATATCCATATGGTAAAAGATGATCTGCTTGGAGATCAGGACTGGAAAGGAAATCTGGATATTCCTAATATCGTGATGATCGGACTGGCGAAGGAGATTCCACCAAAGGAAGAAAGATATGAACTGCATCGATTACTTGGAACACTATTGTCGCAGACAATGACGGCAGAACAGAAATTGAAGCTTATGAAACAGGAGTATGACATACCGGTAGACAGACACAGTATAAGGGAAGAGGTGAAGATCATGTGCAATCTGAGTGAAGGCGTAGAAGAAATGGGATATGTAAAGGGCGAAGCCGCTGGTATAGCGAAAGGAAAAATTGATATTATCCTGAAAATGCATAAAAAAGGCTACAATTTAGAGCAGATCATGGATGTAACCGAAATGAGCGAAGCTGAAATTAAGGCAATCATAGGATAAAGACATAAGCAGAACAGGTAACATGTATATTTTAGTAGAAGTCCGGATATGGCAGAGATGCTGTATCCGGACTTTTTTATAGGTAAAATTCAACTATATAAACAAAAAATGAGAAAAATTCTGTGGACTATTGACAGCCGTTTTTTTTTTTTATAATGTTTATGCTTTTTTACAGGCATCGGGGAATTATGCATACAAATGAAGAAAAAGCAACGTAACTTATGGAAATTATAGTATAAGAGAAAAGGAGAGAGATGAATGAAAATGATGCAAAAGAAGTTAAGAAGCCTGATCTATGCAGGCGTGGGATTGATTTTATGTGTATTGCTGTGTGGCGGGATCGGTATGACTGCACAGGCGGCAAAGGAAAAAACATACAATGGCTTTACCTATGAAGATCATGGATATGGAATTGTAATTACCGGTTATAAAGGGAGTAAGACGGAGCTTGTGATTCCGGAAAAGATTGCCGGAAAAAAAGTAGTACAGATAGGATACAGAGCATTTGAAAATTGTGTTGATTTAGTCAGTATAACAATACCGGAGGGTGTAACAACGATAGATATGTATGCGTTTAGTTATTGTAAAAAACTGAGCAGAGTATCATTGCCGGAGAACTTGACAAATATAGAAACATGTGCATTTGAGGGATGCAAAAGCTTAACCGGTATAATATTACCGGAGAGCCTGACACATATAGGTATCTGGGCTTTTGCTTCTTGTTATAGCTTAACAAATATTACCATACCAAAGAATATACAGAGAATAGGTAATAATGCATTTTCGTATAGTGGTTTAAAGAGTGTTATTTTAGAAGAAGGTATAACAAAAATAGATGATCAGGCATTTGAGGGATGCAAAAATTTAGTCAGTATAACAATACCGGATAGTGTAACAAGTATAGGCTACAATAATTTCACTGATTCTGTTGGGAACATAAGTCTTGGAAGTATAATTTGCAACAAAGGTTCTTTTGCATACAAATATGCAAAAGAGCGTAATATAGCAATCAAATTAATGCCTGGACCTGCGAAGAAAGGCACAACATTAACTGTTTCATCTAAGAAGCTCAAAGTAAAGGTAACCTCATCTTCCAGGAAGAATCCGACCGTTACAGTTACGAAGTTTACCGATAATAAAGCCAAGAATCTTACAATTCCATCTACTGTAAAGGTGAATGGTGTAACCTATAAAGTAACTGCAATTTCGGATAAAGCATTCAAGGGTAATAAGAAGCTGACAACAGTTACAATCGGAAGCAATGTAACAAAGATCGGTAAAGAAGCATTCTCCGGCTGCAAGAACCTGAAGAAGATCACAGTTACAGCAGGAAAGCTTAAGACTATCGGTAAGAATGCATTTAAGGGAATTAATAAGAAAGCAACCATTACGGTGAAAGGCACAAAGAAAGCAAAGACAGCTTTAAAGAAACAGTTGAAAAAGAAATCCATCGGCTATGTAAAGACATGGAAAATTAAATAAAAAATCCTAAAAAGGACAAGCAGGAGGATGAAGGAGAAATGATACAAAAGAAGATAAGAAGCCTGATTTATACAGGCTTGGGCTTAGTTCTGTGCGTATTGCTGTGCAGTGGAATCGGTAAGACTGCACAGGCTGCAGAGTCGAAAACATATAATGGTTTCATGTATGAAGAAAAAGAAAGTGAAATTACTATTACCGGCTATGTGGGGGATAAGACGGAAGTTGTAATTCCGGGGGAGATTAATGGTAAGAAGGTAACAACTATAGGAGACAGGGCATTTGGGGAATGTACCAGTTTAACCGGTGTAACGATACCGGAGGGAGTAACGGGCATAGGAAATAGGGCATTTAATGATTGTACCAGTTTAACCAGTGTAACGATACCGGAGGGAGTAACAAGTATAGGAGATGATGCATTTTCGTTATGCGTAAATCTGACCAGTATATCGTTACCAAAGAGTTTAACAAGTATAGGTAGTTGGGGATTTTCTGCTACCGGGCTGACCAGTATTACGATACCCGAAAATGTAAGAAGTATAGGATGTGAGGCTTTTTATGCATGTAAATTAAAAAAAGTAGTATTGCCGGAGGGAATAACAAGAATTTCCAGTAGAACATTTGCTATGTGCAGCAATTTAACCGATATAACGATACCTGATAGCGTAACAAGTATCGATGAGGGAGCATTTTGTGGCTGCGATAAGTTAGATTCTATTGTTATACCGGACAGTGTAATTGAAATTGATGTAAGAAAAAAAGGCGAGCCTTTGAACGTAAATCGGTGGCCTGCTTTTAGCAGAGGTGTTACGATTATCTGTAGTAAAAATTCCGCAGCATATAAATACGCAAAGGACAATAATTTACCAATCAAATTATTGTCCGGGAAAGAGAATCCATCAGATGATTCAAAACAGAATAATATAACTCCGGCGAAGAAAGGTACAACCCTTACTATTTCATCGAAGAAGATCAAAATAAAGGTAACTTCATCTTCTAAGAAGAATCCGACTGTTACAATTACGAAGTTCACCGACAAGAAAGCTAAGAAGCTTACAATCCCTGCTACTGTAAAAGTAAAAGGCGTTACTTATAAGGTAACAGCCATTTCCGATAAAGCATTCAAGGGTAATAAGAAGCTGACAACAGTTACGATCGGAAGCAATGTAACAAAGATCGGTAAAGAAGCATTCTCCGGCTGCAAGAACCTGAAGAAGATCACTGTTACAGCAGGAAAGCTTAAGACCATCAGTAAGAATGCATTCAAAGGTATTAATAAGAAAGCAACCATTACTGTGAAAGGCACAAAGAAAGCAAAGACAGCTTTAAAGAAACAGTTGAAAAAGAAATCCATCGGATATGTAAAGACATGGAAGATTAAATAATAGTATATCAGTACAGGATTCGTAGAAGTCGCAGAGCGATTGTGATTTATTATATGAAGAAAGAGAGAAAGTGAAATATGAGATGATTTCACTTTCTCCTGACAAACGATAAGGAGATGAATTAATATGAAACAATTTTTTAAGGCACACGCCATTTGGATCGGGCTGCTTGCAGTTCTGTTAGGATGCATGCTTTGTCCGAGTCAGGCAGATGCAAAGACGAAGACTTATCAGACACAGGACAACTATTATGGAGGCGGAAGTTGTTCTGTAGTGATCAGTAAAAATAAGGTTTACTATTCCATAACGGAGACAGGTAAAATCTTTTGCTATGATATCAAAACAAAAAAGACAAAAACAATAGCGAAAACAAATGGAAAAGGATTCTACAGATTAAAGAAAAAAGGTAATTATCTGTATGCAATTTATGACAATCACAGTGGGTCTGACGGATCGGACAGATATATTGTACGCGTTTCCATTAAGAGTGGCAAAAAAACAACGCTTGCAAAAGGCGACAATTATGTATTAGCCGGAAAGAAAATTTACTATAATAAAACTAAGTTTATTAAGTCTGGATCTTACGGATACGAACAGTCGGCTGGTATATATTCAATGACACTCTCAGGAAAAAAGAAAAAGAGAGAAAAATCGGTTACTTTTAATAACTATCGTTATTCAAAAACGCCTATTAAGAATTCAAAAGGTTCTGTTGCAACCAGAGGATACAGTAAAAATGGTTATTATTTTTCAAAATCATTATGGTTTACTACATCCAAGGGAAAAGCAACAGAAATCTACAACATGTATAAGGATAAAAATGCATCCAATTATGGAAACATTGAGTATTTTACGTTGCAAGGTGATTACATTGTGTATAAAAAACATGACATATATAGCAATGCCAAGCTGGTTCTTGTAAAAACGAACGGAAAGGGTGAGAAAGTTATATATTCAGCACCTTCAGTAAGCGGCTGGTAAATCGGAGATTATCCTGAAAATGCATAAGAAAGGCTATTCCTTAGAGCAGATCATGGATGTAACCGATATGAGTGAAGATGAAATTAAGGCAATCATAGGATAAGAACATAAGCAGAACAGATAACATGTATATTTTAGTATTAAAGAATAGTTTTATAGTTAAGGCATAAGTAAGCAGGACCGGTATTATATGACGTGGTATAATACCGGTCCTTTTTGCCAGAAAATCATTGACAAAGAACCTTTTCAGGTCCTATAATTTTGCCTAGCATTTTAGTAGGTTATTTAGGAGAGATAGACATGTTAACACAGTTTTCCCGGACAGAATTATTGCTTGGTAAAGAAGCAATGGACAAATTGGCAAATTCAAAAGTAGCGGTATTCGGCGTTGGAGGCGTTGGCGGTTATGTGTGTGAAGCTCTGGCACGAAGCGGTGTCGGTTCCTTTGATCTGATCGACGATGATAAGGTATGCCTGACAAACCTGAACCGCCAGATTATTGCCACCAGAAAGTCTGTGGGGAAATATAAAACAGATGTTATGAAAGAACGGATTCTGGACATAAATCCGGATGCTAAGGTCGAGATGCACAAATGCTTTTTCCTGCCGGAAAATGCAGATGAATTTCCATTTGACTCCTATGATTATGTTGTAGATGCAGTAGATACGGTTACGGCTAAGATTGAGCTGGTGCTCCAGTCACAGAAAAAAGGAGTGCCGATCATCAGCAGTATGGGCGCAGGAAACAAGCTGGATGGCAGTATGTTTCAGGTAGCAGATATTTATAAGACAAAGGTATGTCCGCTTGCAAAGGTTATGCGCCGGGAACTTAAGAAGCGTGGCGTGAAAAAGTTAAAGGTTGTATATTCGGAAGAACAGCCGGTAAGACCACTTGAGGATATGTCGATCAGCTGCAGAACACAGTGTATCTGCCCTCCGGGAGCACAGCACAAATGTACAGAGCGGAGAGATATTCCGGGCAGTGTGGCGTTTGTACCATCTGTAGCAGGACTGATCATTGCAGGTGAAGTGGTAAAAGATTTGTGCAAAGAAGAAAGGCAGCGTGCATATGAGCATTACAATAGCGGAATTAAAGAATCGAGATAAAGACAGTTACCGGTTGATCGATATCCGGGATGCCATTGAGATCTCTCATGGGGCAGTGCCGGATGCGATTGCGGTTCCTGCGGAAGAAATAGAGACAAGCAGCGAGGTGGATAAGGACAAGCTGCTTGTTATTTTCTGTGCGAGAGGCGTAGTCAGCATCGACGTAGCGGAGCATTTGAAAGAAAAAGGATATCAGGCGGAGAGTCTGGAAGGCGGTTATGCTGCATGGCTGTTAGATGTTATGAGCAAGCCGGAGGAGCAGAACAAGGCGAAGGATGTTGAGCTGAGTCTGCGTAAGAAATTCAAGAAAAGCATTTGGTCGAAGTTCACCAAGGCGATCAACACATATGAGCTGGTGAAGCCGGGAGATAAGATTGCGGTCTGTATTTCCGGTGGTAAGGATTCTATGCTGATGGCTAAATGTTTTCAGGAATTGAAGCTGCATAACAAATTTGAATTTGAAGTTAAGTTTCTGGTTATGGATCCCGGTTACAGTGAGGCGAACCGGAAGGTTATAGAAGAAAATGCAAAAAGTCTGAATATCCCGATTACGATATTTGAATCGGATATATTTGAATCTGTGTTTACGGTTGAGAAGTCGCCATGTTATCTGTGTGCACGAATGAGACGAGGACATCTGTATCATTTTGCACAGGAGCTTGGCTGTAATAAGATTGCACTTGGTCATCACTATGATGATGTAATTGAAACCATATTGATGGGTATGCTGTATGGTGCACAGGTACAGACGATGATGCCGAAGCTTCACAGCACGAATTTTGAAGGAATGGAACTGATCCGACCGTTATATCTGGTGCGTGAGGATGATATCAAGGCATGGAGGGACTATAATGGTCTGCATTTTATCCAGTGTGCATGCAAATTCACGGACACCTGTACGACTTGTAATAACGAGAATCGTTCAAAACGTGTTGAGATCAAGGAACTGATTCAGACTTTGAAGCAGGTAAATCCTTATGTGGAAGGGAATATTTTCAAGAGTGTGGAAAATGTAAATCTGGACACGGTTGTTGCATGGAAGCAGCATGGAGAGAAGCATCATTTTCTGGATGCATATGACAGGAAAAATATCTGTACAGAAAATGATTCAAAGGAATAATGTAACTATTTGACAATAAACAAGATAGGAAGAGGGAATACAAATGAAAAGCAGACAAATCAGAAATTCACTCCTGTTAGTTCTTACGGCATTTATCTGGGGAACCGCCTTTGTGGCACAGAGTAAAGGCGGACAGGCACTGGGACCATTTTCTTTTAATTGTATACGAAGTCTGGTTGGAAGTGTAGTATTGCTTCCGGTGATCAGGTTACTTGATAAAATTAATCCAAGTAATAAGAAGCCGAAGACAGTCGCAGAACGGAGACTGTTATGGATCGGTGGTTTGTGCTGCGGAATGGCATTGTTCTTTGCAAGCTCGGCACAGCAGCTTGGTCTGTATTATGGCACTCCGGCAGGAAAGGCCGGTTTTCTGACGGCTTGCTATATTCTGCTGGTTCCGATCCTTGGTTTGTTTTTAAAGAAAAAATGTGGTTGGAATATCTGGCTTGGAATGGTGATCACGATTGTAGGACTTTATCTTTTATGTATGACAGCGGGGGCGCTATCATTTCAGAACAGTGATCTCTTTGTATTGCTCTGTGCATTTTTGTTTGCTATACATATTCTGGTGATCGATCATTTTTCACCATTGGTTGATGGTGTACGGATGTCCTGTATCCAGTTCCTGGTTGCCGGGGTACTCAGTGCATTCCCGATGTTCTTTTCAGAGATGGGACATTCGGCAACAGGAATAGTAGCATGGCTTTCACAGTTACAGTCATGGGATGCATGGGTTGCAATTCTGTATGCCGGTGTGATGTCGAGCGGTGTTGCTTATACCCTGCAGATTATTGCACAGAATGGACTGAATCCGACGCTGGCATCTATGATCATGAGTCTGGAATCTGTATTTTCAGTACTTGCCGGCTGGGTGATCCTCGGTGAGGTGTTGACCGCCCGCCAGCTCCTTGGCTGCCTGTTGATCTTTATTGCGATTATCTTCGCACAGATTCCTGTGGGGGAGAAGAAATCCTGACAATAAAAAAGAAACAGCCTGTACAGCATCTGGCTATGAGAAACACGCATGACTTCCTTCTTTTCGACTTATCTCCGATCTGCATGGAACGCCGGACACGATAAAATCGTTGTGCCCTCTGTTCCAGCATCGGAGCGTTGAAAATCAGTCGTCTATGCTATGGTTTCTTCATAGTCAGATGCTATACAGGCTGTTTCATTTTAATATGAAACTCGTTTGTACATTATTTCTTCTTCTTTTCTTTCAGAATCTTCTTAATGGAATATTTCTCTAACGAATCCTCAAATATCTCACGGAGTGGTCGAGCATTTTTCATAGCAAGGAAGAAATGTGATTTTTCCTTACGGAGCTCAGCTTCCTCTAACAGATGCTGTTTGAGTTCGTCAATCTTAACGACGATTTCATATTCGGCAGCCAGCTTACGTATCTTAACGATAAGGTTGAAGGAGTAAACGATATCAATCAGGAACACGCCGTAGAAGAATCCGATAAAGAATGAAAATGCGAGGTTTCTGGATAACCAGTCAAGTGCTGATAAAACATGTGGATGGATCAGCAGGTAGTAGGTCGCGCCGAGAACTGCCCAGAAGAATGAAAACAGTGGACAGATGATTCCCTGAATATTGCCCCATCGGTCTGTGTAGTCCCAGAGTTTTACATTCATTCCCTTAATGAAGATCAATCCGGTGATGTATTCGATCACGGTCATAGCGATCGCCATAAATACAAATAAAACAATCTTCTCAATGATTGGATGTTCATCCAGAAATGACAGGTTAATAGATGCTAGCATATACAAGACGCATAGTCCTGATCCATATAGCGGAAGGTAAGGACCGACCAGAAAGCCGGGATTTACCCATTTCTTTGTTGTTCGACCATTTGGAGAACAGAATCTGCGGAAGAACAATTCAATCACCCATCCGATCAGACTTCCGATAAAAAATAAAAACAATAATACAAGAGCTTTATTCATAATATTTCAACCTTTCTGATTTATATTTTTCCATAGAATTATGGCTCTTTTTTTCATTGATACAAATTGTGACATATCGCGGCCATAAAGTCAATAAATTAAATGTGCTCAGGCTTTTTGTACTGAAATAGATGGTAATCTTTCTCAATATGCGGTATACTTACTGTGCATTCTTTAACAAAAAATGAAAACATAACAGACAAAGGAGAAAATTGTCATGAATATAAAAGAGATGCAGGATGAAATAATGAGAATAAAGAAGGAAAAGGATATTTGTATTCTTGCACATGCCTACCAGAGCCATGATATCTGGGAAGTAGCTGACTATGTAGGAGATTCCTTTGGCCTTGCACAGAGAGCAGCGGAAGCACCTCAAAAGATTATGATCATGTGTGGTGTGCGTTTTATGGCAGAGACTGTAAAACTGTTATCACCGGAAAAGACAGTATACCTGCCGGAGCCGGATGCCGGATGCCCGATGGCAGACCAGATCGACTATGATCTGTTAGCTGCCCTTCGTGAGAAGAATCCGGATTATACAGTTGTAGCATATGTGAATACTACAACAGAAGTAAAGACGTTGAGTGATGTCTGTGTTACATCTTCTTCGGCAGTAAAGATCGTGAAGAATATGCCGGAAAAGGATATCTTATTTATTCCTGACTGTAATCTCGGTTCATGGGTAAAAAAGCAGGTACCGGAAAAGAATATTAAGCTGGTGTCGGGCGGCTGTCCGACACATGTCAGAGTAACCGTAAAAGATGTAGAGAAAGCAAAAGCAGCTCATCCAAATGCATTACTTCTGGTACATCCGGAATGTTTAAAGGAAGTAACGGAGCTTGCAGACTATGCCGGAAGTACAACCGGAATTATGGATTATGCAGCAAAGAGTGATGCAAAAGAATTCATTATCGGTACGGAGAACAGTATCGTGTCACACCTTCAGCTTGCACACCCGGAGAAGCGTTTCTATGCATTGTCTAAGGATTGTGTATGCCACAACATGAAGATGACGACACTTGGTGATGTCTATAACTGCGTGGTAAATGGTGAGGGCGAGAGCATTACCCTTACAGAGGAGACAATGCAGAAAGCCAGAAAGAGTATCGATGCGATGTTGCGCCTTGGCTAGGACTGACGAATAATATATAACTGAAAGCACGACCGTATCGTATGTAAAACACACGGAGCTACCCTTGTTTCGATTGATTTTTATATGCACGGGATTTCGGACACGATAAAATCGTTGTGTCCTCCATCCCGGCATAAAAACATCGAAACTCGGTCGCTTCCGTTATGGTTTTATCATACGATACGGTCGTGCTTTATTATATATTATTCTGGTGATCTGCCCGAGAGGTCAGTTTACATAATCTGATATCTGGTATTTGCATATGTGACATATTGATATGGTCAGTTTGGATATAAGAAAAAGTTTAAAATTGAATATTTTAATATGGTCAGATAATTTTATAATAAATCCTAGCAGGTTTGTAGTGAATCTGTTCGTGATTTTGAGTAGTGATATTCAAGGATGAATATGTTACAGATAAATACACACATCAAATGAAAAAAGGAGTTACGATTATGGCAAACAGACAGTATGAATTAAACAAAGAATTGGCACAGATGTTAAAGGGTGGCGTTATCATGGATGTAACAACACCGGAGCAGGCAAAGATCGCAGAGGCAGCAGGTGCTTGTGCAGTTATGGCACTGGAGCGTATTCCTGCTGACATCAGAGCAGCAGGTGGTGTATCAAGAATGAGTGATCCTAAGATGATCAAGGGCATTCAGGATGCAGTATCTATCCCTGTTATGGCAAAGTGTCGTATCGGACATTTTGTAGAAGCTCAGCTTCTTGAAGCAATCGAGATCGATTACATCGATGAGAGTGAAGTTCTTTCACCTGCTGATGATGTATATCATATTGACAAGACAAAGTTCAAAGTACCATTTGTATGTGGTGCTAAGGATCTCGGCGAGGCACTTCGTAGAATCAATGAAGGTGCATCCATGATCCGTACAAAGGGTGAACCCGGTACAGGTGATGTTGTTCAGGCTGTAAGACATATGAGAATGATGAACAGCGAGATCGCACGTATTTCTTCTATGCGTGAAGATGAATTATATGATGCAGCAAAGGTTCTTCAGGTTCCATATGACCTTGTATTATATGTACATGAGCACAAGCGCCTTCCGGTTGTAAACTTCGCAGCAGGCGGTGTTGCTACACCGGCAGACGCAGCTCTTATGATGCAGCTTGGTGCTGAAGGCGTATTCGTTGGATCCGGTATCTTCAAGTCAGGAAATCCGGAGAAGCGTGCAAATGCCATCGTTAAGGCTGTTACAAACTTCACAGATGCAAAACTGATCGCTGAATTATCAGAGGATCTTGGTGAAGCTATGGTTGGTATCAATGAGAGCGAGATCGAACTCCTTATGGCTGAGCGTGGTAAGTAAAATATCAGACAGACAAATAGATGCGGATATCGTAATGATGGATGATTGACATAAGCGAAAGGATGAACAGACACGATGAAGATAGCAGTATTAGCGGTTCAGGGCGCATTTATCGAACACGAGAAAATGTTAGAGAGCCTTGGAGCAGAAACAATAGAACTCAGACAGAAAAGTGATCTGGAACAGGACTTTGACGGTATCGTTTTGCCGGGTGGCGAAAGCACTGTTCAGGGTAAGCTGTTAAAAGAGCTTGATATGTATGATGCATTAAAGGAAAAGATCGAACAGGGCATGCCGGTTCTTGCAACCTGTGCAGGACTGATCCTTCTTGCAGAAGAACTGTCCAATGATGACAAACGTCATTTTGCGACACTTCCGGTCTGCGTAAAGAGAAATGCATATGGCAGACAGCTTGGAAGCTTTCATTATGATGGCGAGATCAAAGGTCTTGGAGTATATCCGATGGAATTTATCCGTGCACCATATATCGAGAGCGTAAAGCCGGGCGTTGAGATATTAGCCGAGGTAGATGGTCACATCGTAGCGGTAAAATATCAGAACCAGATCGCACTGGCATTCCATCCGGAGCTTTCCGATGATACCCGTATCCATCAGATGTTCTTAGACATGATCAAATAAAGACAATAAAAGTAAACAATAAGATAAACGGTATTTATTATTGAGCAGGTTGACTGTACGATAATAAATACCGTTTTTTATTGTTCATATATAAGAACTATGTGATATCCCGCCCTGGGCCTGTTCTTATAGAAATGCCATTGTGAGGATTTCGTTATGAACTGCACATTGTTGAATTCGAGTAAGCTACACTAACCTCAAACTACGCTCACGCTTGTTTTCGCTAAGTGTACTTACATGGCACGCACTAACCTCAGACTTCGCTTTAACGCTCGTCTTCACTAAGTGCTCCGCTCAGCCGAAGGCGAGTTAGCACAGGAGTATTTACGAATTCAACATGTGCAGTGAGTAGAAAACGCAGCACGGCATTTCTATAAGGACAGGCACAGGGCGGGATGCCATAGAGTTTTTGTCTGTCTACAGAGTGTAAAAAACTTGCATAATGTTTTCGTCCCACATATAATATTTTATAACTATGGTATCGCAAGGTGGCTTGGGATGCCGGCAGGAATAATGTGAAGGGCGGTTTGCTATGCTGACATATGCACTGGAAAATCGAGGAACAGATACGTTATATGAATATCTGTACAAGCAGATCAAAGCAGATATTTTGTCTAAGAAGCTTGTAGCGGGGGAACGTCTGCCATCGAAGCGTCTGCTTGCAAAAAACCTGAATGTCAGCACGATCACCGTGGAAAATGCATACAGTCAGTTGGTTGCCGAAGGATATATATATTCGATTCCGAAAAGCGGTTATTATGTTACGGACATTTCGGCAGATCTGATGGAGCCGTTGCCGGAGCGACCGACGAAGCAATTTGAGAAGCCGGAAGAAAAGAAAACATATTTTGCGGATTTTGCCAGTAACTCAACGGTAGAGGATGCGTTTCCATTCAGCATCTGGTCAAAGCTTTTAAAAGAAGTCATGGCAGAAAACAGCAAAGAGCTGATGTCCAGATCACCGTCCAAGGGCGTCTATGAGCTGCGAAGCGCGGTAGCAGGCTATCTGTATCAGTTTCGTGGTATGGATGTGAAGCCGGAGCAGGTCATCATAGGAGCCGGAACAGAATATCTCTATGGTCTTATCATTCAGCTGCTTGGCTATGACAAATGTTATGCGGTCGAAGATCCGGGGTATCAGAAGATATCAAGGATCTATCAGGCGCAGAATGTATGCTGCAAATTCGTAGCAATGGATGAAAATGGGATCAATATGGAGGCTCTGGAAGAATCCGGCGCAGATGTACTTCATATTTCGCCGGCGCATCATTTTCCGACCGGACTGGTAACACCTGTCAGCAGGAGATATGAATTGTTATCATGGGCATCCAGAAAGGACAACCGTTATATCATTGAAGATGAATATGACAGTGAATTTCGACTGGTTGGCAAGCCGGTACCTACACTTGAAAGTATCGATGTGGGCGAAAAGGTCATCTATATCAACACATTTTCCAAGAGCCTTTCCTCTACGATCCGTATCAGTTATATGGTTCTTCCGGAGAGCTTGATACGGCGATATGATGAGATGCTCAGCTTTTATGCATGTACGGTGTCAAATATCGAGCAGTATACACTTGCAAGATTTATCACCGACGGTTGTCTGGAAAAACACATCAACCGCATGCGTAATTATTACAGAGAACAGCGGGATCTGGTGCTTGCCTGCATTAAAAAATATATGAATCCGGATAAGATCCGTATACGCGAAGAGAATTCAGGGCTGCATTTCCTGTTGGAGATTGATACAAATTACAGTGATGAGCGGCTGCGGAATAATGCAGAAGCAAGAGATATCCATATTTCATTTCTCAGCCAGTATTACAGAAATACCGAAAATGCCAGATATCATACACTGGTCATTAATTATTCCGGTATTATGCCGGAGCACATAGAAGAAGCAGTCAGAAGATTGATCGAAAGTATTGAATAAAGAGTGTGTGGATGTTGATATAAGGAACCATATAAGGAGGAATCATATGAAGATATCATTTGATACAATCGCAGAATCAGCGATCGAGAATTTTAAAGGGGGAGAAGGAACATTCCATGTGCATATGTTTCAGGATATGAATAACAAGATCATGAAGGGCAGACTTGTGCCTGGTTCATCAATCGGAACACATACACATGAGACAAACAGTGAAATCATTTATGTACTTTCCGGTGTCGGAACGATGGAGTATGAGGACACCAAAGAGAAGCTGTATCCGGGCGACTGCCATTATTGTCCGCAGGGAGCGACCCACAGCCTGTCAAATGAAGGCAGCGAAGACCTCATATTCTTCGCCGTAGTACCTGAACACGAGCACTAGAGTCGTACGCTTCGCATAATCACTAATGCCTGTATATATATCTTTATTCCGCAGAACACTTTCGTTCTATCCTACTCTGTATAACTTCGAACTAACCTCGGCAAAGCCTCGCTAAGGTCTCAGTTATCACGTAGCGGTACTAAACTCCTCACCTTACGGTGATTCGTTAAGTACCGACGTTCCGGATAGGTCTGCTGCATAAAATATATATACAGGCATTTATGATTATACGAAGCTGTGTGTGGCTATCCAGTATCAATTTTCAGATGGGGCATACTATTATGAAGCAAGCCTGTCCGAATGTCAGTACTTAGGTAGCGTATTTTGCTACCTTATGTACTGCTACATGAGGATAGAACGAGAGTGTCTTGCGGAATAATAGGTATGCCCCATCTGAAAATGTCACTGTACAGCCACCACCTCACACACTGTGAGGACGTTGCCGTTGATGTGGAAGCGCACGTCGAAGCCTGCGAAGGCGACGCCATATCTGCGGTCAGGATCGTGCTGATAGCCGGGACGCGGATCTTCTGCAAGAATGCCGATCAAGGCAGGACGCTTGGCTTCCGGGATCATTGCAAGAAGCTCCGGCGGAAAGATGACATCCAGCTTTTCCGTATGAATGTGTTCGGTAAAACCACCGGTGGCATCCGGGTGGCAGTCTGTATATGGAATATAAGGTTTGATATCATATACAGGTGTACCGTTTAACAGATCGACACCGGAGATATGCAGGATTGTACCATGTTCATCGGTGTATTCAATTCCTGTCAGTTTAACAGAAGACAGACCTATATTATTTGGGCGGAACGGCGACCTGGTCGCGAATACGCCCATTCTTTTATTGCCGCCAAGTTTTGGCGGCTTTACTGTTGCACTCCAGTTCTCCCGTTTGGCTTTGTGAAATTCCCACAGGATCCAGATGTGAGAGAAATCCTCCAGCCCCCGGAAGGCTTCCGGCTGGCTGTATTCCGGCAGAAAAACGACCGTTCCGGTCAGTTCATCCACCAGACCGCTCTGTCTGGGAATCCCAAATTTTTCCTGAAAATCTGTATATACATGCCCAATGATATTCATATCGTTATTTTCTTTATCCTTTCGTAAAACGAAATTGTATCTGCAGTTCATAGTAACATGAAAATTTTTTATTTTCCACAGAAATCCATAAGATGACTTTTTTATGATTTTACATTTCTTCCGTTTACACAAAGTTTTTACTTTCACTTTACTTTGGGATGGTGATGTATTTTACATAGATGCCGTATGATAATCCTGCGATCCGGAAAAGGGCGCGCGATCCGGTTTCGCAATTTACATATTTTTGAATGGATCAGAAAGATGAACGATTCTGAGTCCAGAGAGTCAATTGGAGGAAAATTAAAATGAAAAAAGGAAATAAGATTTTAGCGTTAACATTAAGTGCAGCACTTGCGGCAGGATGCCTTGCAGGATGTGGAAGTAAAGGTGGTTCAGATTCCAAGAGCGGAAGTTTTGATACATCACAGGAGATCTCAGTTGTATCCAGAGAGGAAGGCTCAGGTACAAGAGGAGCATTTGTGGAACTGACCGGTGTAGAAGAAAAGGATGCAGATGGAAATAAAGTTGATAAGACAACTACGAGCGCGATTACAGCAAACAGTACAGAAGTAGTTCTCACAACCGTTGCAGGAGACGATTATTCGATCGGTTATATCTCACTCGGAGCATTAAATGATACAGTAAAGGCAGTTAAGATCGGCGGCGTTGAAGCAACGGCAGATAATATCAACAACGGTACATACACCTTATCAAGACCATTTAACATTGTGACAAAGGGTCAGGTAAGTGATGTAGCACAGGATTTTATCAACTATATTATGAGTGAAGACGGACAGAAGATCGTATCAAGTAATGGTTATATCGAGATTGCAAATTCAGGAGCATTTAAGTCTTCAGGAGCAACCGGTAAGATCGTAATTGCCGGATCATCATCTGTAACTCCTGTTATGGAGAAATTAACAGAGGCATATAAGGCAGTGAACAGTGGTGCGGATATCGAGCTTCAGGAATCTGATTCAACAACAGGTATTACAGCAGCGGCAGATGGTACATGTGATATCGGTATGGCATCCAGAGAACTGAAGGATAGCGAGACAGGTGAAGGACTTACAGCTACTGTAATCGCAATGGATGGTATCGCAGTTATTGTAAATAAGAATAACCCTGCAACTGATTTAACTACCGATCAGGTAAAATCAATCTTTACAGGAGAAGCAGCAACCTGGGCAGATGTCAAATAGTAAGGAGTGTCCTCTATGCAAAAGTTTAAAGAAATATTCATGCATATCGTATTCCTGTTAGCGGCATTTGTATCGATAGCAGCGGTTTTATTGATCTGTGTGTTCTTATTTGCAAGTGGTATTCCTGCCATGAAGGAAATCGGTCTGACTGATTTCCTCTTTGGCAAAGTCTGGAGGCCGACCAATGATTATTTTGGTATCCTTCCATTTATTCTTGGCAGTATCTACGTTACAGCCGGGGCAATTGTGATCGGCGTTCCGATCGGACTTCTGACAGCGATATTTTTATCAAAGTTCTGTCCGCCAAAAGCATATAAGATCATTAAACCATTTATCAATCTGATGGCAGGAATCCCATCGGTTGTATACGGATTTTTTGGAATGTGTGTTCTTGTTCCGGCAGTCAGACAGATTTTCGGAGTGAACGGAAATACAATGCTTACCGCATCTGTACTGCTTGGCATCATGATACTTCCGACGATCATCAGTGTATCTGAAACTTCGATCAGTGCTGTCCCGGATAAATATTATCAGGGTGCATTAGCACTTGGAGCGACACATGAAAGAAGTGTATTCCTTACTGTAGTGCCGGCTGCAAGATCCGGTATCATGGCAGCAATCATCTTGGGCGTTGGTCGTGCGATCGGTGAGACAATGGCTGTTATCATGGTGGCGGGAAATCAGGTTCATATGCCGAAAGGGTTGATGAAGGGCGTAAGAACCATGACTGCAAATATTGTAATGGAAATGGGCTATGCCCAGGATCTTCACAGAGAAGCCTTAATCGCAACAGGTGTTGTATTGTTTGTATTCATTCTGATCATTAACCTGCTGTTTTCGATTTTAAAAAGAAAGACGGTGAACTAAATGGGAAAAAGAAATTTACTTGCGGAATATAAAAGACGTCCCGGCTCACTGATCCTTCGGATACTTGTTTATCTGGCAGCAGCTTTGACGTTGGTTTGTATTGCTTTTATTTTGATCTATATTCTTGCAAAAGGAATTCCGAATCTGACACCGGATCTGTTCAAGCTGGAATATACATCGGATAATTGCTCGATGCTTCCGGCATTGGTTAATACGTTGTTTATGACATTACTGTCACTGCTGATTGCGGGACCGATCGGTATCTTCGCAGCTATTTATCTGGTGGAGTATGCAAAATCAGGAAATAAGCTGGTTGGAATTGTACGTATCACTGCAGAGACACTGACAGGTATTCCATCTATTGTATATGGTTTGTTCGGAATGATCTTATTTATGACAAAGCTTGGATGGGGATTGTCCCTGCTGTCCGGTGCGTTTACACTGGCGATCATGGTGCTTCCGGTTATCATGAGAACAACAGAAGAAGCCTTGCTGGCTGTTCCAAAGTCGTACAGAGAAGGAAGCTTTGGACTTGGTGCAGGAAAACTTCGTACAGTATTTAAGGTTGTTTTACCGAGTGCTGTTCCGGGTATTTTATCCGGTGTTATCCTTGCAACCGGGCGAATTGTCGGAGAGACAGCAGCGTTGATCTATACGGCAGGCAGTGTGCCGAGAATAGCGAAAAATTTATTTTCTTCCACACGAACCTTGTCCGTACATATGTATCTTCTTTCCAAAGAGGGACTTCATACGGATCAGGCATATGCAACAGCCGTTGTTCTTCTTGTATTCGTAGTATTGATTAATTTCGCATCCGATGCAATTGCAAAGAAAATGTCGGCGAAAACAGAAAAAGACAGATAACAGATAGATATAAACGGAGATAAATCGATGAGCAATATAAAATTTGATGTAAAAAATCTGAATCTTCACTATGGTAAATTCCATGCGTTGAAAGATGTAAATATGGAAATACCGGAAAAACAGATTACAGCATTTATCGGACCTTCCGGATGCGGTAAATCAACATTCTTAAAATGTTTAAACCGTATGAATGATCTGGTGGAAGGTTGTAGCATCACGGGTGATGTGAAGTTGGATGGTGAAGATATATTTGACGGAATGGATGTAAATCTGTTAAGAAAACGGGTTGGAATGGTGTTCCAGAATCCGAATCCTTTCCCAATGAGTGTATATGACAATATAGCATATGGTCCAAGAACCCATGGTATCCATAGTAAAGAAAAGCTGGACGAGATCGTAGAGCGGTCTCTCAAGCAGGCAGCAATATGGGATGAATTAAAAGACAGACTGAAGAAATCGGCACTGGGCCTTTCCGGTGGACAGCAGCAGAGACTTTGCATTGCCAGAGCACTTGCGGTTGAACCGGAGGTCTTACTGATGGATGAACCAACATCAGCGCTTGACCCGATTTCTACGTCAAAGATCGAAGATCTTGCTATGGAGCTGAAGCATGATTATACGATTATCATGGTTACACATAATATGCAGCAGGCAACTCGTATTGCAGACAAGACAGCATTCTTCTTACTGGGTCAGGTGATCGAATTTGATGATACCGAGAAGATGTTCTCGAAACCACAGGATAAGAGAACTGAGGATTATATCACAGGAAGATTTGGTTAAAAGGAGTAAAGATAATGAGGACAAATTATGACAGACAGTTGAAAAAACTCAATGATGAAATGGTTGAGATGGGATCCATGATCGAGGGTGTGATCGAAAAGGCGATCAAAGCACTTGTGAATCAGGATGTTGATCTGGCACAGGAGGTTATCCGCAGGGATGATCAGATCGATCAGCAGGAAAAGGATATTGAGAGTCTGTGCTTTAAACTTCTTTTAATGGAGCAGCCGGTTGCAACAGATCTTCGTCAGGTTTCATCTGCGTTGAAAATGGTAACGGATATGGAACGTATCGGTGATCATGCAGCAGATATTTCCGAACTGACGATCCAGATGGCAGGCAAACCTTATGTAAAAGAATTGGAACATATTAAGGCAATGGCAAAAGAAAGCATGGTCATGTTGGTTGACAGTATAGATGCATATGTGAATCTTGATCTTACAAAAGCAAGAAAAGTTATTGCCCAGGATGATGTAGTGGATGACCTGTTTATAAAAGTGAAGAGTGAATTGATCAATCTGATCCACAGGAATGCAGATGCAGGAGAACAGGAAACCGATCTTTTAATGGTTGCAAAATATCTGGAGCGGATTGGCGATCATGCAACGAATATTTCAGAATGGGTCATATATTATATAACAGGAGAACACATATCCGGAAATTAAGAGTCTTATGGGATACAATACAGGATCAGGAGGTGATTGTCATGAGATGTATATGGAATATGACAGCAGATGCCAGTAAAGGAAAAGGTAAACAGCACCTGATAAAAATGTTTTTGTTATTGAACAGTATCGTCTGGGGCGTGATTGCTGTGGTTGCGGCTGTCATGTTGAAAGGAATCGGGCTTATGTCATCATGGAGTATGGCAGAGAGCATTTTGGTATCGGCAGGATATGGTATTTGTCTGGTAGGACTGATTGGCGGTACCGTATGTATTTTACAAAACGACGGTCCTGACAGAACGTATCTTGAACAGAGACAGGAAGAACATTAAACGCATTCAGCGTGAAATGTAAAATAAATCTCAAAATTTTACACAGACTTTACGTAGGAATCCTTTCCTTTTTACATACCTGTTATACGATGATGTGCGAAGGTACAAATGTCTAATTTATGTAAAAAGGAAGGAATTTTTTTATGAGTATTTTTGATGTACTTGCACTGTTTGGCGGACTTGCATTGTTTTTATTTGGTATGAACGTAATGGGAGACGGTCTGACCCGTGCGGCGGGCGGTAAGATGGAACGCATCCTTGAAAAACTGACTTCGACGCCGATCAAAGGGGTACTGCTTGGAGCCGCTGTAACGGCGGTTATTCAGTCGTCATCGGCTACAACCGTTATGGTTGTTGGTTTTGTAAATTCCGGGATTATGAAACTGCGTCAGGCGGTCGGCATTATCATGGGTGCCAATATCGGTACGACAGTTACTTCCTGGATTTTAAGTTTGTCAGGAATTCAGGGGGACAGTATCTGGATCCAGATGTTAAAGCCATCCTCATTTTCTCCGATCCTAGCGGTTATCGGTATTGCATTTCTGATGTTTTCCAAGAATGAGAAAAAACATGATATTGGCATGATCTTTTTGGGATTTACGATCCTTATGTACGGAATGGATGCAATGAGCGGTGCGGTTGCTCCTCTTGCAGATGTTCCTGAATTTGCAAATGTGCTTTTAATGTTCTCAAATCCTATACTCGGAATGATCGTAGGAACATTATTTACAGCAATCATCCAGAGTTCATCGGCATCGGTTGGTATCTTACAGGCACTTTGCATGACTGGAGCAGTTACATATGGAACGGCACTTCCTATTATAATGGGACAGAATATCGGTACTTGCGTAACGGCATTATTATCCAGTATCGGAGCAAAGAAAAATGCGAAACGTGCAGCTTTTGTACATCTTTACTTTAATCTGATCGGAACCATTCTCTTTATGATTGTATTCTATTCGATCAATGCATTTGTAAATTTCGGTGTATTACAGGATATGGCAACCCCGGCTGGTATAGCAGTGATCCACAGTATATTTAATATTCTGACAACAATTGTATTGCTTCCGTTTGGAAAGGGTCTTGAGAAGCTGGCAACTCTTACGATCCGTGAGAAGGAAGAACCTGTTGAGGAGATTGCGGAGCTCGTACCGTTAAAGCATCTGGATGCAAGATTTCTGGAGCAGCCGGCGTTTGCCGTTACACAGAGCATGGATGTTATGAATCAGATGGCAGGGTATTCAGCTGAAGCGTTATACGATTCATTAGAGTTGCTAAAGGATTATTCGGATGAGAAATGGCAACGTGTTGAGGCTTTGGAAGATATCGTAGACAAATACGAAGATGAACTCGGAACATATCTGGCGAAAGTCAGCGGAAAAGAACTGGCGGAGGAAGACAGCAAACGTGTATCCAATGGGCTTCATTGTATCGGAGATCTGGAACGTATCTCCGACCATGCATTAGCAATCGCAGAAATTTATGCCAGGATGCACAAGGAAGAAATGGTGTTCTCAGATAAGGCAATGGCAGAATTAAATCTGTATTCAAATGCAGTTTATGAGATCATGAGCATGACCTGTAAAGCACTGAATGAAGATGATATGAAGATAGCAAAGCGGATTGAACCATTGGAGGAAGTAATTAATGGACTGAATGCTACGATCAAAAAGCAGCATATCAAACGTCTGCAGAAGGGAAAATGTACGATCGAGCTTGGTATCGCTCTTGAAAATCTTCTGAATAATTATGAACGTGTGGCAGATCACTGTTCAAATGTGGCTGCATCACTGCTTCAGGTTAAGACAGACAGCTTTGATATGCATGAGTATCTGAACCGGGTCAAACAGGAATCAAATGTAGAGTTTCAGGCGATGTACAGCATGTATAAGGAAAAGTACAGTTTATAGTAAAGTATACGATATCATAAAGTGTAAATTACTTTGACCATATATTAGAAATATATTATTATAGATAAGAAAGAACAGAGACAGGAGGAACGGCAGATGCAGGCATTGATTTATATTGTAGAAGATGATATGAACATTCAGGAAATAGAAATGTTTGCCTTAAAGAATACGGGATATGTAACAGAAGGATTTGCAAATGCAAAGAGCTTCTTTTCCAGGATGACAGAGAAGATTCCGGATCTGATCCTACTGGATATCATGTTACCGGATCAGGATGGACTGGAGATTGTCAGAAAATTAAGAGAACGTCCGGAGACTGTGCGTGTGCCGATCATTCTTGTGACGGCAAAGACAACAGAACTTGATAAGGTAAAGGGATTGGATATCGGAGCAGATGATTATCTGACAAAGCCATTCGGCGTAATGGAGCTTATATCCAGAGTTAAAGCATTGCTTCGCAGAAGCAAGAGTATTCAGGAGGATCAGATTCTTCGACTGAAGAACGTAACCCTTGATTCCGAGAAGCGTATCGTGCATGTGAATGATATTCCGTGTGAGTTGACCTTTAAGGAATTTGAATTGTTAAAGCTGTTAATGATCAACGCCGGAATTGTACTTCGGAGAGAAGTGATCATGATGGATGTGTGGGGAACGGATTACGAAGGTGAATCCAGGACTCTTGATATGCACATCAAGACTCTGCGCCAGAAACTGGGAGATGCAGGGAATATGATCAAGACAGTTCGTAATGTCGGATATAAGATGGAATAAGAAGAAGCAGGGAAATTTTATAACAGAAGAATCTTATAACAGAAAGAACAGGTTTTTATGGAAGAACAGAAAGATAAAAAGGATAAGAAGGTCAGAAAAGACAAACGATTATCCAGCAAGATCAACAGTCGCTTTATAGCATTGACGCTGATTGCGATATTGTGTACGATGATACTTTCGACAACGGTTTATTATGATCTGTTTAAAAAGGAGATCATGCGCGATTTGGAAAATTACACACAGACCTTGAAGAGTGCAGGATTATTTGATGATATCAGTGAGCTCCGCAATGTAAGGATTAAGAATACAGAATTGCGTATTACATTAGTTGCACCGGATGGAACGGTTAAGTATGATAACATGGCAGATCCGGAGACCATGGGAAAACACAACGACAGACCGGAGATTGAGGAGGCATTTGAGAAAGGAGAAGGCGAGGATACCCGTCTTTCCCAGACGCTCAATATGAGTACATTCTACTATGCGATCCGGCTTTCAAATGGTTGTGTACTTCGTGTATCAAAGGAGACAAACAGCATTGTCAGTGTTTTTTTGAAGGGACTTCCAAGTATGACGGTTATTATGCTGGTGCTTGTGACTATCGTGGTTCTGATATCCCGATATCTGACAAAGAGTATCGTCTGTCCGATCGGACAGATGGCAAAGGATCTGGATCATGTTGACGATATTAACGCCTATAAGGAGATTCGTCCATTGATCGATACAATCCTGGAACAGCATAATGATATTATGGAGAATGCACAGATGCGACAGGAATTTACGGCAAATGTATCTCATGAGTTAAAGACACCTCTGACAGCAATCTCCGGTTATTCTGAGCTGATTGAAAACGGAATGGCGGCAGATGGTGATGTCAGACGATTTGCTGCAGAGATCCATCGTAATTCAAATCGGTTGCTTACCCTCATCAATGACATCATTCGTCTGTCAGAACTTGATGTAACAGAGAATGCACCATCTATGGAACGGATCGATCTGTGTGCGGTTGCAAGATCGAATGTGGATATGCTGATGCTATCGGCAGAAAAACATAATGTTACATTGAAGTTCTCCGGTCAGCCAAGCTATATTATGGGTAATAAGATGATGATGGAAGAACTGGTATATAATCTGACCGATAATGCGATCCGATATAATAAACCGGATGGAACTGTAGAAGTAACTGTGTATTCTTATGAGAAAGATCATTCAGTTGTCATGAAGGTGAAGGATACCGGTATCGGAATACCTGAGGAGCATCTGGGGCTGGTGTTCCAGAGATTCTACCGGGTCGATAAGAGTCGGTCGAAGTCAACCGGAGGAACCGGTCTTGGACTTGCAATCGTAAAACACATCGTAGCGCAGCATGATGCGAAGCTTGATATAACAAGTGAACCGAATGTGGGAACAGAGATAACGATTACCTTTCAGAGCAGATAAAAAGACAAGGAAAAGGAGCCTGTAAGAAGTTAGGAAACAGGCTCCTTTGATTTATAAGTATTCACACACACCGATTTAAAATTCAAGATTGTATGTTATTTACTATTCTGATATTATATTAACACACGCTATTTTAAATTTCAAGGTAAAAATGTAAGAAATGCACAATTCATTTTATTAAAAATATACAAAACTTTACCGACATAAGAAATTTTAAGGCGTGAAAAAGATGAAAATACGATTTACCACTGGTAATTTTCGGTTTTTGTTGTATATATATAGTGAACGGAAAATGATGGGACAATGAGTTAAACAGGTTGATTTAGACACAGATAGGAGGTTTTTAACATGTCATTAAATGATTATGTAAAAGCGCAGAAGCTTGGTGAAAAGAGATATCAGGCTGCACTTTCCAAAAATGAATATCCATATCTGCCGGTACTGGATGAACTGATCACGAATTCCGATATTGCAGGCGAAGTAAATCTTGGTTTACAGCATATTTCTCTCGATCGGGTTGTAGGTACAGCGACAAAAGGCCGTACTACAGCATTTGCAAGTAACTTCATGCCTATATTAGATGCGAATTCTGAATTCGGAAATAAATGGTCATCTCTCTGTGACTCTCATATAGAAGAAGGAATTCATGATCCGATCAAAGTATATGAATATATGAATAAATTCTATGTCATAGAGGGAAATAAGCGTGTCAGCGTACTGAAATATTTCGGTGCGGATTCTGTCCCTGCGATGGTAACCAGAAAGCTGCCGAAGCGGACAGATGAGCTGGAAAACAAGATTTATTATGAATTTGTAGATTTCCATAAGCAGACAGGAATCAACTATATATGGTTCACACAGCTTGGCGGATATGACAAATTAAGAGAATATATAGGATTGGCACCGGATGGTGAATTTACGGATGATGATCGTATGAACCTGAATTCGGCACATCTGGCATTTGATACAGCATACAGGCAGAAAAACGGCAGTGACAGTCTTCCGATCACGGTAGATGATGCTATGCTTGTATTTTTAAATGTATATGGATACAAGGCATTACAGGATATGTCTTATGATGAGGTAAAGGAAAATCTGGAAAAGGTCTGGGACGAGATCGTATTAAGTGCACAGAAGAAGAACATGACGATCGTTCCGAAGCTGGAACCGGTAGAGTCAAAGAAGAAGCTGTTCAGTATCACGCCGGTACCGAAGAAGCTTAAGATTGCATTTGTTTATGATAAAGAGCCTGAGAATTCTGTATGGATCTACAGCCATGATCTTGGAAGAATGGGCGTAGAAGGTAAATTCAAGGATCGGGTTGAGACACATACTTTTTCGAATATGGATGATAATACGAAGCTTGCAGAATGCCTGGAGCAGATCGCACAGGACAAATTCGATGTTGTATTTACAACCGGCCCGGAGATGCTTCCGGAGTCATTAAAGGCTGCGATCAAATATCCGGAATTGAAGATATTAAACTGCTCGTTAAATGTATCGACCAGCCATGTCAGAACGTATTATGCGAGAATGTATGAGGCGAAGTTTATAACCGGTATTATCGCAGGTTCACTCTGTGAGGATGGCAGGATCGGCTATGTAGCTGATTATCCGATCTATGGAACGACGGCGAACATCAACGCATTTGCGATGGGAGCAAAGTTTGTGAATCCAAGAGCGAAAATCTATCTGGAGTGGTCAAAGGTCAAAGGCTCCGATCCGAAGAAACGGTTTAAGGAACTGGGCATCTCCTATGTATCCGATAAGGATATGATCACACCGCTTACGGCCTCCCGTGAATTCGGTCTATATTCCTGCGATGGGAACGAGATATCGAATCTTGCGATGCCATTTTACAACTGGCGCGTATTCTATGAGAAGATCGTTCAGTTGATTCTGGATGGTAACTGGAAGCTGGAAGAAAAGAACGAGAAAGTAAAGGTTCTGAATTACTGGTGGGGCATGTCTGCCGGAGTGATCGATGTGATCTGTTCGAACCATCTTCCGGTTGGAACGGCGAGACTGGTAAATCTGATGAAGCGCTTGATCAAGGATGGTACGGTAAGTCCATTCTACGGCAAGCTCTATTCACAGAATGGAGTGGTTCGTGATGATGAAGATGGTGAAATGAGCCCTGAGGAGATCATGAAGATGGATTGGTTGGCAGATATTGTTGTTGGTTCGATCCCGACTCTGGATGAGCTGGTAGAAGATGCCAGAGATGTTGTTGCTTTCCAGGGAGTTAATACGCCGGAAAATCTGGAATTGAAAAAAACTACAGACATAGTATAATAAGGCTATGCGGGTCTTGTGATCCAGAGTACGAATGTAGATGAGCGGGTTTTCTTTATGGAAACAGGCGGGGTACAGTTTCGTAGAAAAGAAAAGAAAACACGGAGATACGGATATGAAGATTCTTGTTCTTGCGGATGCAGAATCAAAATACCTATGGGATTATTTTGATAAGAAAAAATTAGAAGGAATTGACCTGATCATTTCCTGCGGCGACCTGGCACCGCAGTATCTGTCGTTCCTTGCGACATTTACACATGCCCCGGTTCTGTATGTATATGGGAACCACGATACCTGTTATGCAGACACACCACCGGATGGCTGTATCTGCATCGACGATCGAATCTATGTATATAAAGGAATACGGATTCTGGGCCTTGGAGGCTGTATGGAGTATCAGTACAATGGTGCACCGCATCAGTATACCGAGAAAGCAATGGAGAAGCGCGTTCGTAAGCTGGGTCGGCAGATAAGAAAACATCGTGGATTTGATATTATGATCACGCATGCCCCTGCGTATCGGATCAATGATTCTGAGGATCTTTGTCATACCGGTTTCAAGTGCTTCCGGACAATGATCGAAGACTATCATCCGCAGTATCTGGTACATGGTCATGTGCATAGTAATTATGGCAGGGATTTTGTACGGGAATCCAGATACCTAGATACCACGATCATAAATGCATTTGAAAAATATATTATAGAAATAGATGAGACTGCCTTACAGGCAGCGAAATAGTCTTGCAAGCCAGGCGAAAGTTTGATAAACTTAAGCTTGGCTTAAATACTATATTCGAAAGGAGATAGAGGTTTGGAAAAGGGAAGTGCAGAGTACGAGAAAATTTTAGATGAACTGGTTGGTTATTGTAATGATTCAGGTACGATCGATCAGAACCTCTATGTTACATATGATGTTAAGAGAGGCCTTCGTGATTCAAATGGGAAAGGTGTCTTAACAGGTCTGACAGAGATTTCAGATGTATCCGGTTTTGCAGTTCAGGATGGTGAGCTGGTGCCGGCAGATGGAAGACTCTATATTCAGGGATATAATATCGAAGATCTGGAACGTGGATTCCACGGAAGCAAGTTCGGCTTTGAGGAGACAATCTATCTGCTTTTATTCGGTGAACTGCCGACCAGAACTCAGTTTAATAAATTTAAGGAATTGATGGAGACGTTCCGGGAGCTCCCAAGAAAGTTTGCTCGTGATGTGATTTTAAAAGCACCAAGTAAGAATATGATGAATGTCTTACAGCGTTGTGTGCTTACTTTATATTCATATGATGACTGCCCGGATGACATCAGCATTCGAAATGTCCTTCGTCAAAGTATGGAACTGATTGCACAGTTTCCGCTGATCGCTGCATATGGCTATCAGGGCTATAAGCATTATTATCAGGATAAGAGTCTTATCATTCACAATCCGAAGCCGGGCCTTTCGACAGCAGAGAATTTCCTTCGCCTGATCCGTGCGGATAAGAAGTATACTGAGCTTGAAGCGCAGGTACTGGATATCTGTCTGGTGCTTCATTCAGAGCATGGTGGTGGTAACAACTCCACATTTACAACACATGTTATATCATCAACCGGAACTGATACCTATTCAACCGTTGCCGGTTCTCTTGGTTCTTTAAAAGGACCGAAGCATGGTGGTGCGAACCTGAAGGTTCAGCAGATGATGGATGACTTGAAGGCTCATGTAAAAGACTGGAGCGATGAAGCGGCGATCCGTGAATATCTTCAGGGACTGCTTGATAAGAAGGGCTTTGATCATAGCGGTCTGATCTATGGTATGGGACATGCTGTTTATACGGTGTCCGATCCAAGAGCCAAGATCCTGAAACGTTATGCCGGAAGACTTGCAGAAGAAAAAGGTATGCAGGAGGAATTCAAGCTGTACACAGATATTGAACGTATCTCCATGGAACTTCTTGCTAAGAAACGAAACTCCGTTATCTCGGCAAATGTCGATTTCTACAGCGGATTTGTATATCGTATGCTTGATATACCGATCGAACTGTTCACTCCGATCTTCGCAATCGCAAGAATTGCAGGCTGGAGTGCACATAGAATAGAAGAGCTGGTAAATGCCGGTAAGATCATCCGTCCGGCCTATAAATATGTCGGAACGCATAAGACATATCTGGATATGGACGAGAGAAACTGGTAAAGAATACAGCACCGGCGCTTAAGAGATGCTGTGTTGTTAAGAATATGAAATAAAAATGGAAGCCTGTATTACTATTATGAAGCAAGCCTAGCCGAATGTCGGTCCTTAGCGATCCGCCGTCAGACGGGAGCTTAGTACCGCTACATGAGGTTAGCGCGAAAGCATCTTGCGGAATAATAGGTAATACAGGCTTCCATTTTTTATTTCATATTCTATCCGGGGGTTATCGGCACCATCTTCCGGCAGCACCGCATGGCAGAACCAGACCGGAATCTGTAACCGGCAGTCCTACTTCGTCGGAGATGACATGACCGCCGAATTTAGACTGTACCTCAGTTGCTATCATATAGGTAAGAACGGCTGGTGCAAGCCCGGTCGTATAGGAATTGACCAGGAAGAAAAGCGGATCATCGCAGAGCAACTCGCTACACAGCTTGATAAACGGATGTATCTTTTCTTCAATCTTCCAGATCTCGCCCTTTGGGCCTCTGCCGTAAGATGGCGGATCCATGATGATCGCATCATAGTGATTGCCGCGGCGGATCTCACGTTCTACAAATTTTACGCAGTCATCAACGATCCAGCGGATCGGAGCATCGCCAAGTCCGGATGAGACTGCATTTTCCTTTGCCCATGTAACCATGCCCTTAGAAGCATCAACATGAGTAACTGCCGCACCTGCTTTCGCTGCCGCACAGGTTGCACCGCCGGTGTAAGCGAAAAGGTTTAATACCTTGATCTCTTTCTTTTTCGATGAGTGGATCAGGTCAGAGAACCAGTCCCAGTTGGCTGCCTGTTCCGGAAACAGACCGGTGTGTTTGAAACTGAAAGGTTTCAGGTTAAAGGTCAGATCTTTATAATGAATCGACCATTGCTGTGGAAGGTTAAAGAACTCCCATTCGCCGCCGCCCTTATTGCTGCGGTGGTAGTGACCATTTAACTGCTTCCAGCGTTTATCTGTTTTGGGAGTTGACCACAGAACCTGTGGGTCCGGACGAAGGAGAATATATTTGCCCCATCGTTCCAGTTTTTCTCCGTCTGAACAATCTATTACTTCATAATCCTGCCAGTGATCTGCTGTCCACATAATCGATATCCTCGTTTCGTTTGAAATGTTTATATAAAACTACTATATTATAAGGTGCGGTCATTTTCAAGTCAACGATGAAATCTACATGGAAAGAAAATGAAATTGGGATATAAGGAAAACGAATTGACCGATATCTGCCGGGGTGATAAAATCACAGCAGTAGAGCAAAACAAAAATATATAATTGCAATAGATAATTTTTGATATGATGAATACCAAATTATTTGCTTGCGAGAATGTTGATTTTGTGAAGAACATTGCATGAGCTGTGTTTCATAAAATGATAAGTAGATACAAGACAGAAAACATGGAGAAGCATATGGATATTATAAAAGAGATCGCGGAGACACATCCACATAAGGTCGTACTGAGCAATGGAAAGGGAGAATACAAGAAGATCGTATTTGCCCGGAAGGTATTAAAGGGCAGAAATGCATATATATCAGCTTGAGAAATATACACAGACGCAGGTCTTTCACGAGAATATCGAAGAAGGAAGGCTGGCAGAGCATATTGCGATGCATTTTCCGGCAGAGTTTAAGCAGATGAATGCATTTTCTTTGACGACAGATTATGATGTAAAAGCAGGCAAAAAAGGAAATCTGGCAGTCAGCCGCAGACAGGCGGAGAATAAGACGATATCGGTTGGCGGTAACAACCGCAAGAAGAAATATATTCTGGATGAGGGGATGGATATTCCTGCATTCCGGGAGCTTGGAATATTTACCAAAGAAGGAAAAGTGGTTTCTTCCATGTATGATAAGTTCCGCCAGATCAACCGCTTTATCGAGATGGTAGATGATGTACTGAAGTCTTATAAAGGTGATGAGATCAATATTATTGATTTTGGATGCGGCAAATCCTATCTGACTTTCTTCTTATACTATTATATAGTAGAGGTCCGTCATATGACGGCACATATCACCGGGCTTGATCTGAAAGAACAGGTAATAAAGAATTGTAATAAGCTGGCAGAAAAATGCGGATATACGGATCTGAAGTTTGAGATCGGTGATATCAATGGATACCGGACAGACCGTAAGGTTGATATGGTAGTGACCTTGCATGCCTGTGATACGGCAACTGACTATGCGCTCTACAATGCGATCTGCTGGAACACGACATACATCTTATCTGTTCCGTGCTGCCAGCATGAGTTAAATAAACAGATCCGGTCGGAGGAGTTGTCGGCACTGACCAAGTACGGAATCATCAAGGAACGGACAGCGGCATTGATGACTGATGCGATCCGTGGATGTGTGCTGGAATATTGCGGATATAAGACGGATTTGTTGGAATTTATTGATATTGAACACTCACCTAAAAATATTTTGATCCGGGCAGTGAAGAAACCGGTATCAGAGGAGAAACGGGAACGGGCAAAAGAAGAAGCGGACCGGTTGTGCCGGACCTTTGGCATTCGCCAGACCCTGATGCAGCTTGTGATGACGGAAGAAAGGAGCCATTCATGAAACGAATTTTGATGTATGATTGTAATACAGTGGATACCGTTTATGCACCGCTTGTATGCAGAGAGATCATGATGCAGGATGATCTGATCGACCGTCTGGCATGCGGCTATGTTTCAAAGACTTCGAAAGAAGAACTGCAGAAGCAGGGATTTCGCATGGTGGGATCAGAAGAACGAGGAAATCGTGCCAGCTGCACTTTTATAACAGAATTGGTCGCTTGTGCGTTTGATAGACAGATCGAAGGAATCGATATCGTGACCAATGATGATACGATCCTGGCGGCAGTTGTAAAGGCACAGGAGCAGGGCAAGGATATTCGGGTATTGGGCAGTGACGCACACAGCGAAGCATTTATCCGCAGATGTAATCGCTTCTGTTATATAGATATTTTGCAGGGGTATGAACCGGAGCGGTGTCTGACACCGTTATCGGAAATTATATCCGATGTCTATCGCATTATAATAGAAGAAAGAGCTTCGGGTATATGTACAGAGTTGTCAGGGCTGATACACAAGCTCACGAAGCTGCATACGGAATTTGATACCAGAAATTATGGTTATACCAGCATGGAAGAACTGATTCTGAAAAATGGAAAAGATATTCAGTTCTATAAAGATGGAGAGCGGTATTATCTGGAGATGATCGATGATCGGGAAAATGTAGAACACTTTATAACGGCGTATCTGTCAGAACGGAATAACAAGATAGATGATATGCAGGAGCTGTTTGATGCATTATCAGAAGAATTCGAACGGTTTGATACCAGAAATTATGGTTACGCATCGGATATCGCTTTCCTTTTAAGTTTCCCGAAGCTGGAAATTTATAATAACAAGGGCGTGAAGCTGAAGCAGAGCTTTAAGCTGAAATAAGAGATTGCTTTTCATTGTGTATTATAGAATGAAATAAGCGATAGCGGTTCTATTGTGCATTACATATAGAAGAAACAGATAAAATATAACAGTATGACGGATAAAAAATGCAGGGGAATATAATAAAAAATTTCTTGAAAAATATAGAAAAAATGCTTGCATTCCGCAAAAACGTGTTATATAATCAAACGTGCTGTGACATGATAGCGTTGAAACGGAGGTTGCTGTATCGCATAGATACAGGTTTTTCGTGGAGCGAATGTCAATAAAGAATTACTGACGACAAGTCACTGTACCAATAACTGTCTATCAAAAGGATAGAAACGACGTGTTGATTCTGATTTAATTCAGGATACACACGGGAGAGTGTACAGTCACCACTTGTTGTACTATTAAAAAGTGCGAAAAGGAGGCGGCTTTTTTTATGGCAAATCAGATTATGAGAATCACATTGAAGGCGTACGACCACAAACTTATCGATCAGGCTGCTGGACAGATCATCGATACTGTTAAAAAGACAGGAGCTAAAGTCAGCGGACCGGTTCCAATGCCTACAAAGGTTGAGAAGATCACAATCCTCAGAGCTGTTCATAAGTACAAAGATTCAAGAGAACAGTTCGAGCAGAGAACTCATAAGAGATTAATCGACGTAATTGCACCAACACAGAAGACAATTGATGCATTACAGAAGATCGATTTATCAGCTGGCGTATACATCGACGTAAAGATGAAATAATCAGCCACAAAAAAATTAGAAGTGAACTAATCAAATCACAAAAACAAACATAGCACGAAGCAGTGCATAAGCAGTAACCTAATGCATCCGAAGGATGTAATTTAGTATGATTGTTAAAACAATCCGCTGTGAATTAAATTAGGAGGAAAACTTAAAATGAAGAAAGCTATTTTAGCAACAAAAGTCGGAATGACTCAGATTTTCGACGAAAACGGCGTGTTAGTGCCGGTAACAGTTTTACAGGCTGGTCCATGTGTTGTAACCCAGGTGAAAACAGTTGAGAATGACGGTTATGATGCAATTCAGGTAGGATTCGGCGAAAAGAAAGAAAGAATCACAACAAAAGACGTATCAGGAAAGAAAGTAATCAGAAACCCACATGGTGCTGGTAAGGCAGAAGTTGGACATGCAAAGAAAGCAAACACAACACCTAAGACTTTCTACAGAGAGTTCAGACTTGATGACTGTGCTCAGTACGAACTTGGTGCAGAGATCAAAGCCGATGTATTTGCTGAAGGAGACAAGATCGACGTTACAGCAAAGACAAAAGGTAAGGGATATGCAGGTGGTCTTAAGAGACACGGCTTAAAGTCAGGTCCTTCAGGACATGGTTCCAAGTATCACAGACATGCAGGTTCAAACGGTTCAGCTACTACACCGGGTAGAGTATTCAAAGGTAAGAAGATGCCTGGACATATGGGTAGCGTAAGAGTTACAATCCAGAACCTTGAGGTAGTTAAGATAGATGTAGAAAATGATGTTATTTTGGTAAAGGGCGCAGTTCCGGGACCAAAGAAATCATTAGTAATGATTAAGGATACAGTAAAGACTGGCAAGTAGTCTTTAGGAAGGAGGAACGAAAATGGCATCAGTTAAGGTTTATGACATCGAAGGAAAAGAAGTTGAGACATTAGAACTCAATGATTCTGTATTCGGTGTAGAGATAAATGAACATTTAATGCATCTGGCTGTAGTTGGCCAGCAGGCAAATAGCCGTCAGGGTACACAGAGCGCAAAGACTCGTTCTGAAGTATCAGGTGGTGGAAGAAAGCCATGGAGACAGAAAGGAACAGGTCATGCAAGACAGGGTTCAACAAGATCTCCACAGTGGACAGGCGGCGGAGTTGTATTCGCACCAAAGCCAAGAGATTATTCAGTTAAGATGAATAAGAAAGAAAAGCAGCTTGCTATGAAGTCAGCACTTTCAGCAAAGCTTGCAGAAGATAAACTTGTTGTAGTTGACAAGATTGAATTAGAAGAGGTTAAGACAAGCGTATTCGCAAAGATCCTTGCAAATCTTAAAGCTCCTAAGTCATTAGTAGTAACAAAGGATAAGAACGACAAAGTTGTTCTTTCAGCAAACAACATTCCAACAGTTAAGACAACAGCTGCAAACTCACTGAGTGTATATGACATTCTTAAGTATGATAAGCTTGTTCTTACAAAGGATGCTGTAGCAGCAATTGAGGAGGTGTACGCATAATGGCAGACATCAAATATTATGACGTTATACTTAAGCCTGTAATTACAGAGAAAAGTATGAATGCAATGGCAGAGAAGAAGTACACATTTCTTGTACACCCGGAAGCAACAAAGTCTCAGATCAAAGAAGCTGTAGAGAAGATGTTCGAAGGAACAGAAGTTGCTAAGGTTAACACCATGAACAATGACGGTAAGGTTAAGAGACGTGGCGTAACACTTGGAAGAACAGACAAGTACAAGAAAGCAATCGTTAAACTTACAGAAGCAAGCAAAGAGATCGAAATTTTCGAAGGACTGTAAAATAACGAAACAGATTTATACGCAAAAAAGCGTGACAATAAATTGAACCGAAAGGAGAACAAAAATGGGAATTAAGACATATAACCCATATACACCTTCCAGAAGAAATATGACCGGTCTTGATTTTTCAGAGATCACAAAATCAACACCTGAGAAATCACTCGTTGTATCAATGAGCAAGACAGCTGGTCGTAATAATCAGGGAAAGATCACAGTTAGACATCACGGCGGTGGTGAGAAACGTAAATACAGAATTATAGATTTCAAGAGAAACGATAAGGATGGAATTCCAGCAACAGTTAATGCAATCGAATATGATCCAAACAGATCAGCAAACATTGCACTTCTGTTCTATGCTGATGGCGAGAAGAGATACATCCTTGCTCCTTATAAGTTAGCAGTAGGAGATGTTCTTATGAGTGGTGCTGAAGCAGAGATCAAAGTTGGTAACTGCCTCCCACTTCAGAATATTCCGGTTGGTACATTAGTACACAACATCGAGTTATACCCAGGTAAGGGCGGACAGCTTGTTCGTTCAGCAGGTAACTCAGCACAGCTTATGGCTAAGGAAGGAAAGTATGCAACATTAAGACTTCCTTCAGGCGAAATGAGAATGGTTCCAATCATCTGCCGTGCAACAATCGGTCAGGTAGGAAACATTGAGCATGGCCTTGTTAACATTGGTAAAGCCGGACGTAAACGTCACATGGGCGTTAGACCAACAGTTCGTGGTTCTGTTATGAACCCTAATGACCATCCACATGGTGGTGGTGAAGGTAGAGCACCAATCGGTCGTTCAGGCCCTTCAACTCCATGGGGTAAGCCAGCAATGGGATTAAAGACAAGAAAGAAGAACAAGCAGTCTAATAAGATGATCGTAAGAAGAAGAGACGGCAAGAGCATTAAATAGTTAATAAGGAGGTATGACAATGGCACGTTCATTAAAAAAAGGACCATTCGCAGATGAGCATTTACTCAAGAAGATAGATGCTATGAATGCAAGCAATAGCAAAGAAGTTGTTAAGACCTGGTCAAGACGTTCAACAATTTTCCCATCATTCGTAGGTCATACAATCGCAGTTCATGATGGAAGAAAGCATGTACCTGTATATGTTACAGAAGACATGGTTGGACATAAGCTTGGTGAGTTCGTAGTTACCAGAACCTACAGAGGCCATGGTAAAGACGAAAAGAAGGGTAGAAAATAATATTTGGAATATTTGAAAGGAGGACTAAATCATGGCTAAAGGACATAGATCCCATGATAAGAGACTCAGAAATGAGAATAAAGATACCAGACCATCAGCTAAGGTATCATATGCAAGAGTGTCAGTAACAAAGGCTTGTTTCGTATTAGATGCCATCAGAGGTAAGGATGTTCAGACTGCACTTGGTATTCTGGCATACAACCCAAGATATGGTTCAAGTGTTATAGAGAAGCTGTTAAAGTCAGCAATCGCAAATGCTGAAAACAACAATGGACTTAAGGCAGAGGACCTTTATGTAGCAGAGTGCTACGCTAACAAGGGACCTACAATGAAGAGAGTTCATCCAAGAGCCCAGGGTAGAGCATATAGAATCGAGAAGAGAACAAGTCACATCACAATCGTGCTTGACGAGAGATAGGAGGTAAATAATGGGACAGAAAGTTAATCCTCATGGTTTAAGAGTCGGCGTTATCAAAGATTGGGATTCAAGATGGTATGCTGACACAAAGAATGATGAATTTTCTAACAACCTTGTAGAAGATCATAAAATCAGAACTTATTTAAAGAAGACACTTTACAATGCAAACATCTCAAAAATTGAGATCGAGAGAGCTGCAGACAGAGTAAAGGTTGCATTATATACAGCTAAGCCTGGTGTTATCATCGGTAAGGGCGGAGCTGGAATCGAAAAGATCAAAGCAGATGCACAGAAGCTTACAGATAAGAAGCTGTTCATCGATGTAAAAGAAATCAAGAAGCCGGATGCAGACGCACAGTTAGTAGCTGAGAACATTGCAGCACAGCTTGAGAATCGTATCTCATTCAGAAAAGCAATGAAGTCATGCATGAGCAGAACAATGAAAACCGGAGCACTTGGTATCAAGGCTTCATGCTCAGGACGTCTTGGTGGTGCTGATATGGCTAGAACAGAGTTCTACAGCCAGGGAACAATTCCTCTTCAGACACTTCGTGCTGACATTGATTATGGTTTTGCTGAAGCAGACACAACATTTGGTAAAGTTGGTGTTAAGACATGGGTTTACCATGGTGAAGTACTTCCTGTAAAAGGAAATAAGGAAGGAGCGGATAAATAATGTTAATGCCTAAGAGAGTAAAGCGTCGTAAGCAGTTCAGAGGAACTATGGCTGGTAAGGCACTTAGAGGCAATAAGATTACAAACGGTCAGTATGGTTTAGTAGCACTTGAGCCTGCATGGATCAAGTCAAACCAGATCGAAGCAGCCCGTATTGCGATGACAAGATATATGAAGCGTAGTGGTAAAGTATTTATCAAGATCTTTCCTGATAAGCCAGTTACAGCTAAGCCGGCTGAAACTCGTATGGGTTCAGGTAAGGGAGCACTTGAGTACTGGGTAGCAGTTGTTAAGCCGGGCAGAGTTATGTTTGAGATTGCAGACGTACCTGAAGAAGTAGCAAAAGAAGCTTTAAGACTTGCTATGCACAAGCTTCCACTTAAGTGTAAGATCGTTTCAAAAGAAGAATTAGAGGAGGTAGCAGGCAGTGAAAACTAAGGACTATATGAACGAATTAAATGCTAAATCTGTTGATGAGCTTCAGAACGAATTAGTAGCTGCAAAGAAGGAATTATTTAACTTAAGATTCCAGAATGCTACAAATCAGTTAGAGAACACAAGCAGAATCAAAGATGTAAGAAAGAATATTGCAAGAATACAGACAGTTATAGCCCAGAAGGCTAATGCTTAATTATCTTAGAAGGAGGAATATATTGTGGAAAGAAATCTGAGAAAAACACGTGTAGGTATCGTTACAAGTGACAAGATGGACAAGACAATCGTTGTTTCTATCGTAGATAATGTTAAGCATCCTCTTTATGGAAAGATCGTAAAGAGAACTTACAAGTTAAAGGCTCATGATGAGAAGAATGAGTGCAATATTGGCGATAGAGTAAGAGTTATGGAAACAAGACCTTTATCAAAGGATAAGAGATGGAGACTTGTTGAGATTATAGAGAAGGCTAAATAAGGAGGCAAATAAAATGGTTCAGCAGGAAACAAGACTTAAAGTTGCTGATAATACTGGTGCCAAAGAGCTCCTTTGCATCAGAGTTTTAGGCGGCTCAGTAAGAAGATATGCAAATATCGGCGATATCATCGTTGCCTCTGTTAAAGACGCAACACCAGGCGGAGTTGTTAAAAAAGGTGATGTTGTTAAGGCCGTAGTAGTAAGATCAAAGAAGGGCGCTCGTCGTAAGGATGGTTCATACATCAAGTTTGATGAGAACGCAGCAGTTATTATAAAAGACGATTTAAATCCAAGAGGAACACGTATCTTTGGACCAGTTGCAAGAGAGTTAAGAGACAAGAAGTTCATGAAGATTGTCTCACTTGCACCTGAAGTATTATAAGGAGGTGTAGACCATGGCAACATTAAAGATTAAGAAAGATGATATGGTACAGGTTATTGCCGGCAAGGACAAAGGCAAAGAAGGCAAGGTCCTTCGTGTTGACAAGAAGAACGGTACTGTAGTCGTTGAAGGCGTAAATAAAGTATTTAAGCACAGCAAGCCAAGCATGGCTAACCAGGCAGGCGGAATTATCGAAATGGAAGCTCCAATGGACATCTCCAATGTAATGTATCTTTACAAAGGCAAGCCGGTAAGAGTTGGTTTTGAAGGAACAGGTAAAGATAAAGTCCGTGTTGCTAAAGTAGATGGCAAAACAGAGAAGATAGATTAATTGGAAGGAGGTCGTCTTAGTTGAGTAGACTTAGAGAAAAGTATGACGCTGAAATCAAAAGCGCCATGACTGAAAAATTTGGATATAAAAATGTAATGCAGATCCCAAAGCTTGATAAGATCGTTATTAACATGGGCGTTGGTGAAGCAAGAGAAAATGCTAAAGTTTTAGACGCAGCTATCAAGGATCTTGAAACAATCGCTGGTCAGAAGGCAGTTGTTACACGTGCGAGAAAGTCCGTTGCTAACTTCAAGTTAAGAGAAGGAATGCCTATCGGATGTAAAGTAACACTTCGTGGCGAGAAGATGTATGAGTTCTTAGATCGTCTTGTAAACCTTGCACTTCCTCGTGTACGTGACTTTAGAGGTGTTAATCCTAATGGTTTCGATGGCAGAGGTAACTATGCTTTAGGTATCAAGGAACAGCTTATTTTCCCGGAAATCGAGTACGATAAGATTGATAAAGTCAGAGGTATGGATATCATCTTTGTTACAACAGCAGAGACAGACGAAGAAGGTCGTGAACTGTTAACATTATTTGGTATGCCTTACAGCAAATAATTAAAGGAGGAAGATTCGTTATGGCTAAGACAGCAATGAAAGTTAAACAGCAGCGTAAACAGAAGTTCTCATCAAGAGAATATACACGTTGCAAGATTTGTGGACGTCCACACTCAGTATTAAAGAAATACGGAATCTGTAGAATCTGCTTCCGTGAATTAGCATACAAGGGACAGATCCCTGGCGTTAAGAAATCAAGCTGGTAAGAGATAGAAGGAGGAAGAAATATTATGTCAATGAGCGATCCAATAGCAGATATGCTTACAAGAATTCGTAATGCTAACACAGCAAAGCATGATACAGTAGAGATCCCTGCTTCAAAGATGAAAAAGGCTATTGCTGACATCCTTTTATCAGAAGGATATGTTCAGGCAGTAGACATTATCGAAGATGGTAAGTTTGAGACAATCAAAATTACATTGAAGTATGGTGTAGATAAGAACGAGAAGATCATCACAGGCCTTAAGAGAATCTCTAAGCCGGGTCTTCGTGTATATGCAAGTAAGGATGAGCTTCCAAGAGTACTTGGTGGACTCGGAACTGCAATTATTTCAACAAACAAAGGTGTACTTACTGACAAGGAAGCTAGAAAGCAGAATGTTGGTGGCGAAGTATTAGCATTTGTTTGGTAGGCATTGAGCACTTAGTGAGCACAAGCTGAAAGCGCCGTGCGAAGTTAGTGCGAAAGCCCATCCCGAGACTTAACGAATACGAGTCGAAGACGATGGATGAGTTTAGTTCGAGTGGATGTCATTAGAGCACTTAGTGAGCACAAGCTGAAAGCGCCGTGCGAAGTTAGTGCGAAAGCTGATAAAACATTCCTCCGGCATCATTTCCTGAAAAATACCGGAGGTTAAAGCCTGCATGGATACACTCCATGCAGCACAAATACAAATATTATAAATTTTAAGGAGGAAGGCGAAATGTCACGTATCGGAAGAATGCCTATCGCTGTACCTGCAGGAGTGACTGTAGATATCGCAGAAAATAATAAAGTGACTGTTAAAGGACCAAAGGGAACACTTGAGAGAGTTCTCCCGGCAGAAATGGATATTAAGTTAGAAGCTGATGTAATTACAGTTTCAAGACCTAATGATTTAAAGAAGATGAAGTCTTTACACGGACTTACCAGAACACTTATCCACAACATGATCGTTGGTGTTACAGAGGGTTATGTTAAGGATCTGGAAGTAAACGGTGTAGGTTATAGAGCTCAGAAGCAGGGCAATAAATTAGTTCTTGCTCTTGGTTATTCACATCCAGTTGAGATGGTTGACCCAGAAGGTATCGAAGTAAAGGTTGATGGTAACAAGATTTCAGTTGTTGGTATTGACAAGGAAAAAGTTGGTCAGTATGCAGCAGAGATCAGAGAAAAGAGAGCACCGGAACCTTACAAGGGCAAAGGTATCAAGTATGTTGACGAGACTATCAGACGTAAAGTTGGTAAGACTGGTAAGAAATAATAAAGGAGTGAGATAAGATGGTTAATAAAGAATCAAGAAGCGAAGTTCGTATTAAGAAGCATATGCGTGTTCGTAATCATTTAGCTGGAACAGCAGATAGACCACGTTTAGCAGTTTTCAGAAGTAATAATCATATGTACGCTCAGATTATTGATGATTCAGTTGGAAACACAATTGTAGCAGCATCAACAGTAGAGAAGTCAATCAAGGAAGCACTTGAGCAGACAGATAATGTAGATGCAGCAGCATACGTTGGTAAAGTCGTTGCTGAAAGAGCACTGGAAAAGGGAATCAAGACTGTTGTATTTGACAGAGGAGGATTCATCTACCAGGGTAAGGTTCAGGCATTAGCAGATGCAGCAAGAGAAGCTGGTCTAGAATTCTAAGAAGGAGGAAGAACAACATATGAAGCGTGAAATAATTGATGCTAGTAAATTAGAATTAGAAGATAAAGTAGTAGATATCAAACGTGTAACTAAGGTTGTTAAGGGCGGACGTAATTCTAGATTTGCATGTCTTGTAGTTGTTGGTGACAAAAACGGTCATGTAGGCGTAGGCGTTGGTAAGGCTGTAGAAATTCCAGAAGCTATCCGTAAGGGTAAGGAAGATGCAGCTAAGCACCTTGTTACAGTTCCTGTAAATGAAAACGGAAGTATCCCATATGATTGGAACGGAGAATTCGGTAGCGCAACAGTATTGCTTAAGTCAGCTCCAGAAGGTACCGGTATTATCGCCGGCGGTCCTGCCCGTAACGTACTTGAGCTTGCCGGATACAAGAATATCCGTACAAAATCCTTAGGATCAAACAACAAACAGAACGTAGTTCTTGCAACGATCAAAGGTCTTTCAGAGATCAAGACTCCGGAAGAAATCGCAAGACTTCGTGGAAAATCTGTTGATGAGATACTTAACTAAGGAGGTATTATAAGATGGCAGATAAGTTAAAAGTTACTTTAGTAAAATCACCAATCGGATGCGTACCAAAGCATAAGAGAACTGTAGAAGCATTAGGACTTAAGAAGGTAAACAAGTCAGTTGAACTTCCTAACAATGCTGCAACTCTTGGTATGGTTAAGCAGGTTAGTTATTTAGTAAAGGTAGAAGAGATTTAATTATATTTGAAGGAGGTGCAGGTCGTGAATTTATCAACATTAAAGCCAGCAGAAGGTTCTAAGCATAGTACTAATTTCAGAGTAGGCCGTGGTCATGGTTCAGGAAATGGTAAGACTGCAGGTAAGGGCCATAAGGGTCAGAAGGCACGTTCAGGATCACCTAGACCAGGATTTGAAGGCGGACAGATGCCTTTATATAGAAGAATCCCTAAGAGAGGATTTACATGTATCAATCACAAAGATATCGTTGCAATCAATGTTTCAGTTCTTGATCGTTTCGAGGATGGAGCAGAGGTTACAGTAGATACACTTGTTGAATGCGGTATCGTAAAGAATCCACGTGATGGAGTTAAGATTCTTGGAAATGGAGAGTTAACAAAGAAGCTTACAGTTAAGGCAAATGCTTTTTCAAAGTCAGCAGTCGAGAAGATTGAAGCTCTTGGCGGAAAAGCAGAGGTGATCTAATAATGTTTAAAACCTTTATCAATGCATTCAAAGTAAAGGAATTAAGACAGAAATTATTATACACATTCTTTGTTCTTATAGTAGTCAGGCTGGGAAGCCTGATTACTGTACCGGGAATCCGTGCTGATGCAATTAAAGAGTATCTGAGCAATGCACTTGGAGATTCTTTTAATCTGTTCAGCTCATTTACCGGAGGATCGTTCGATCAGATGTCAATATTTGCATTGAACGTAACACCATATATTACAGCTTCCATTATCATTCAGCTTCTTACCATAGCAATTCCTGCTCTGGAAGAGATGCAGAAAGATGGTGAAGACGGAAGAAAGAAAATTACAGCAATTACCCGTTTTTTAACGATCGGTCTCGCAATTCTGGAAAGTGCAGGTCTTGCGATCAATTTCGGAAGAAAAGGATTCATGGACAGCTACAATTTTTGGACAGTATTGACAATGATCGTTATTCTTACCGGTGGTAGTGCGTTTGTAATGTGGCTTGGCGAGCGTGTAACAGATCGTGGTGTGGGAAATGGTATTTCCATTATCCTGTTGATCAACATCGTATCAACCATGCCAAATGATTTCAAGAATATTTACACACAGTTCATCAAAGACAAAGATCCGGTCAGAATGTGTCTAATTGCACTTTTGGTTGTTGCAATTGTTGTATGTGTAACCATTCTTGTATGTATGCTTCAGGGAGCTGAAAGAAAGATTCCTGTACAGTATGCAAAGAAAGTTCAGGGTAGAAAGCAGATGGGAGGTCAGTCCTCCAACATTCCGCTTAAGGTAAATACAGCAGGCGTTATTCCTGTAATCTTCGCTTCTTCACTGATGGCGATTCCTTCTATTATAACAAGTTTATTTGGAAAGAGTCCATCCGGTGTCGGTGCTAAGATCCTTCAGGGAATGAGCCAGTCATACTGGTTTAATGCGAACTATCCTTGGGGATTCCTTGGATTGGCAGTATATATCTTACTTGTGTTCTTCTTCGCTTATTTCTATACAGCAATTACCTTCAATCCGATGGAGATTGCAAATAACATGAAGAAGAGCGGTGGTTTTGTACCGGGTATCCGACCGGGTAAGCCAACCCAGGACTATTTAAATAAAATACTGAACTATATTATATTTATCGGAGCAGTTGGTCTTTTGATCGTTGCGATGATTCCAATGTTCTTTAACGGATTTTTCAGTGTAAATGTTTCATTCGGTGGAACATCCATCATCATCGTAGTTGGTGTTGTAATTGAAACCATGAAGAGTCTGGAATCACAGATGTTAGTAAGACATTATCAGGGATTCTTATTAGATTAATTGTAAGATAAAGATATAAAAAACACGAAAAATGGGAGTGTACACTTGTGCACTTCCTATTCGTGTATTATAGTATAAGTATCTATGGCTTGTTCATTTGGAGGACGGCTGATAACAGGAGGGATTGCAATGAATGTATCCCGCAGGAAAATAAAAAATGGAGGTTATATATGAAGATAATTATGTTAGGTGCGCCAGGCGCAGGCAAAGGTACACAGGCTAAAATGATCGCTGAGAAGTACGGAGTACCTCATATCTCAACAGGAGATATTTTCAGAGCAAACATCAAGAACGGAACAGAACTCGGAGCAAAGGCAAAAGAATATATGGATAAGGGACTTCTTGTTCCGGATGAATTAGTTGTAGATCTTGTAATCGACAGATTCAAAGCAGACGACTGCGCAAAGGGATATATCCTTGATGGATTCCCAAGAACAATTCCACAGGCAGAGGCACTTGACAAAGCATTATCAGCAATCGGCGATTCTGTAGACTATGCTATCAATGTAGAAGTACCGGATGAGAACATCGTTCGCAGAATGTCCGGAAGACGTGCATGTGTTGGCTGTGGTGCAACATATCATATTGTATATAACCCTACAAAAGTAGAAGGCAAATGTGATGTATGTTCATCCGATCTTATCTTAAGAGATGATGATCAGCCGGAAACAGTATTAAACAGACTGAAAGTATATCATGAGCAGACACAGCCATTGATCGATTTCTATGCTAAGAAGGGTATCTTAAAAGAAGTTGACGGAACAATGGATATGAATGATGTATTTGCAGCAATCGTTAAGATTTTAGGTGAATAAAATGGCAATATCTATAAAATCTGAGAGAGAAATTGAATTGATGAAAGAAGCCGGCAGAATTCTTGCTCTCACACATGAGGAGCTGAAGAAGGCGATCAAACCGGGAATCACAACCTATGCGATCGATAAACTTGGTGAAGAAGTGATCAGAAGTTATGGCTGTATTCCTTCTTTTCTGAATTATAATGGTTATCCGGCATCTATCTGTGTATCAGTGAATGAAGAAGTTGTTCATGGTATACCATCAAAGACAAGATATCTGAAAGAGGGCGACATAGTAAGTCTTGATGCAGGAGTTATCTATAAAGGATATCACTCCGATGCAGCAAGAACTTACGGAGTAGGAAAGATTTCACCGGAAAATGAGCATCTGATTGCAGTAACTAAGCAGAGCTTTTTCGAAGCAATGAAGGTTGCTGTTCCGGGAAATCATATTCGAGATATCGGAAGGGCTGTAGAGCGGTATGTTTTAAAATTTGGATATGGAATCGTAGAAGACCTGGTTGGACATGGTGTTGGAGCAAATCTTCACGAGGATCCGGAAATACCGAATTTTGAAACAATCAAAAAAGGACCGAAGCTGAAACCGGGAATGACGATTGCGATCGAACCGATGATAACAGCAGGTGATTATGAAGTAGACTGGCTGGATGATGACTGGACGGTTGTAACCGTGGACGGGTCCAATGCAGCACACTATGAGAATACGATCCTTATTACAGAGGACAGACCGATCATCTTGTCGCAGGCAGAAGGATTGGAATTATAGAAATAAAAAATGGATTCAAAATCTCAAGGATTTTAAGGAGGATTAAAAATGTCAAAGGCAGACGTAATTGAAGTAGAAGGAACAGTAATCGAGAAGTTACCAAATGCAATGTTTCAAGTAGAGATCGAGAATGGTCATAAGGTTTTAGCACACATTAGTGGTAAGCTCAGAATGAATTATATCAAGATCCTTCCAGGTGATAAGGTAACAATTGAATTATCACCATACGACCTGACAAAGGGAAGAATTGTTTGGAGAGATAAATAAATTCTTCTATATAAAGAGGTATGTAATGAACATCCTGTAAAGATATTCCCTTTATGGGATGTGATTTATCATAATAAACCCATTAATATGAAAAAAACAGAAAATGGGACTTGCATTCTATTGTGAAAAATGATAGAATGCCTATTTGTAGCGGACTTTTTTTGAAAGGAGATTTTCTAATGAAGGTTAGAGCATCAGTAAAACCTATGTGCGATAAGTGCAAAGTTATCAAGAGAAAGGGAATCGTTAGAGTTATCTGCGAGAATCCAAAGCACAAACAGCGTCAGGGTTAATCAAAAAAAGAAACTGGGTATCCGGATGATAGCCCATCCATATGATATCTTGTTTTTTATGTATCAACACACACGGATGTGTTGTAAATTTTAAAAGCGGCTGTAGCATAATCATTATATGCTAGTAAAAATAAAAAAATAGGCAGCGAGATGGAAACATATGCATTTCACCTCAGCATTTTCATGTTGAGATATGTCGAGATCCGATATGCCGGACAGAAGAATTTTTACGGAGGTTAATTAGAATGGCTCGTATTTCAGGTGTTGATTTACCAAGAGACAAGCGTGTTGAGATTGGTCTTACTTATGTATATGGTATAGGTTTGGCATCTTCACAGCGTATCCTTAAGGAAGCAAATGTTAATCCTGACACACGTTGTAATGATTTGACTGATGATGAAGTAAGAAGAATCAGCGAAGTAATCAATGCAACACAGACTGTTGAAGGAGATTTACGTAGAGAAGTAGCGCTTAACATCAAGCGTTTACAGGAAATTGCATGCTACCGTGGTAAGCGTCATAGACAGGGACTTCCTGTTCGTGGACAGAAGACAAAGACAAACGCAAGAACACGTAAGGGACCTAAGAAGACAGTAGCAAACAAGAAGAAATAATACTGTTTTCATTTGTTCTTATATATAGTAGAAGATAAGAGATCTTCTGCACCGGGCAGAAGATAAAGTACATTTGTATAAATTTGGAAAACCATAGGAGGTTTAAGAGTTAATGGCTAAGCAAGTTACTAAAAAAGTGGCTAAGAAGCGTGTCAGAAAGAGTGTTCAGCACGGACAGGCTCATATTCAGTCATCTTTCAATAATACAATCGTTACATTAACAGACGCTGAAGGTAATGCACTTTCATGGGCAAGTGCTGGCGGTTTAGGATTCAAGGGTTCTAAGAAGTCAACACCATATGCTGCTCAGATGGCTGCTGAGACAGCTGCAAAGGCTGCTGCTCCTTACGGATTAAAGACTGTTGATGTTATGGTAAAAGGCCCAGGCTCAGGTAGAGAAGCAGCTATCCGTGCTCTCGCAGCTTGCGGTATCGATGTTGTAAGTATCAAAGACGTTACACCAGTTCCACATAATGGTTGTCGTCCACCAAAGAGAAGAAGAGTCTAATTAGGAGGTACAGAGTAAGATGGCAGTAGATAGAACCCCAGTTCTTAAGAGATGCAGATCTTTAGGCATGGAGCCAATGTATCTCGGAATTGACAAGAAATCAAATAGAAAATCAACAAGAGCAAACAGAAAAGTAAGTGAGTATGGTTTACAGCTTCGTGAAAAGCAGAAGGCTAAGTTCATTTACGGTGTATTAGAGAAGCCTTTCCGTAACCTTTACGCTAAGGCAGAGCAGCAGAAGGGCTTAACAGGTCCTAACCTTATGACATTACTTGAGTTAAGACTTGATAATGTTATCTTCAGATTAGGTTTTGCAAGAACAAGAAGAGAAGCAAGACAGATTGTAGATCACAAGCATGTACTTGTTAATGGAAAGAGTGTTAACATTCCTTCATACCAGGTAAAGGCCGGAGACAAGATCGAGATCAGAGAGAAGAGCAAATCCTTACAGAGATATAAGGATATCATTGCTGCAACAGAAGGACATTTAGTTCCAGGTTGGTTAACCGCTGACAGAGAAAACCTTTGTGGAGAAGTAGTTGAGAAGCCAAACAGAGAGCAGATCGATGTTCCTGTAAACGAGACCCTTATTGTCGAGTTATATTCCAAGTAATAAGAATAAATATGATCATCCGTACATCCATCCGGGATTTACCCGTGTGGATGTCTGGATGCAGAATATATTTATGATATTTGCAAAGTTGGAGTATACCAGTTAATTACCCATAAAGGAGGGGCTTAAATGTTTGAGTTTGAGAAACCAAAAATTGAGATAGTTGAGATTTCAGATGATAACAAGTATGGTAAGTTTGTAGTAGAGCCTTTAGAGAGAGGCTATGGTACAACCCTTGGTAATTCATTAAGAAGAATTATGCTTTCTTCATTACCTGGTACAGCAGTAACACACGTTAAGATTAAAGGTGTTTTACATGAGTTCAGTTCTATTCCCGGAGTAAAGGAAGATGTAACTGAGATCGTTATGAATATCAAGTCTTTAGTAATAAAGAACAATTCATTAACAAATGAGCCGAAGCAGGCTTATATCGATGTAGCTGGTGACTGTGTTGTCAGAGCATCTGATATTCATGTAGACGGCGATATCGAGATCATCAATCCTGATCTTGTAATTGCAAATCTTAGTGGCCCGGATGCAAGACTTGAGATGGAACTCACCATCGGCAACGGCAGAGGCTACGTTGGTTCTGATAAGAATAAAGAAGCAGATGCACCGATTGATGTCATCGCTATTGATTCTATATATACACCGGTTGAGAGAGTTAATCTTACAGTTCAGAATACTCGTGTTGGTCAGGTTACAGATTATGATAAGCTGACACTTGATGTATTTACAAATGGTGCTATCGCACCGGATGAGGCTGTCAGCCTCGCTGCAAGAGTCCTTGTAGAACATTTGAACCTGTTCGTTGATCTGTCTGAGAACGCAAAATCCGTTGATGTAATGGTTGAGAGCGTAACAGATGAGAAGGAAAAGGTTCTGGAAATGAATATTGATGAGCTTGAATTATCAGTTCGTTCATACAACTGCTTAAAGAGAGCCGGTATCAATACAGTTGAAGAATTGATCAATAAGACCCCGGAGGATATGATGAAAGTTCGTAACCTCGGTCGTAAGTCATTAGATGAAGTATTAGCTAAGCTGAAAGAATTAGGCTTATCACTGAATGACAGTGAGGAATAATACTTTTTACCACTCAAGCCGAATAATAGTAAGCACAGTGAAGACCCGCAAGGGTAAGGAGGATAAATAAAAATGGCAATGTATAGAAAACTTGGAAAAGCAAGCGCACAGAGAAATGCATTACTTCGTAACCAGGTAACACAGTTATTATACCATGGTAAGATCAGAACAACAGAAGCTAGAGCTAAGGAAGTTGTTAAGATTGCAGAGAAGCTTATCACATTAGCAGTTAAGGAAAAGGATAACTATGATGAAGTTACCGTTACCGCTAAGGTTGCTAAGAAAGATAAAGATGGTAAGAGAGTGAAGGAAGTTGTTGATGGTAAGAAAGTTACTGTATATGATGAAGTAGAAAAGACCATCAAGAAGGATCAGCCTTCAAGACTTCATGCAAGAAGAGAAATGCTTAAGGTATTATATCCGGTTGTTGAAGTTCCTACAGATGCTGCCGGAAAGAAAGCCGGTACAAAGAAAGTTGATTTAACAAGCAAGTTATTCGATGAGTACGGTACAAAGTACGCAGGACGTAAGGGTGGTTACACAAGAATCATCAAGATCGGTCAGCGTAAGGGCGATGCTGCAATGGAAGTTATTCTTGAGTTAGTATAATTATAAACATAAGGGCTGTCAGGTACATGTATGTGTATTTGGCAGCTTTTTTATTATACTAAGATGCAGACTTTATATTTGCAAAGATGTTGATTCGATGGAATTATCGTATTTGTTTAGAAACATAGGAGAGTGTACATGAGTTTTATTCAGGTGAAAAAGCTTGGACATAAATTTAATATCAAGGACAAGGATGGAAATGTTACAGGTGAAAAATGGGCTGTGAAGGATATGGATTTTGTTGCCCATAAGGGACAGATCATTGCCGTTCTTGGACGTAACGGTTCGGGAAAGTCAACATTTGCCAGACACCTGAATGGCTTATATGCACCAAATCAGGGAACGGTATGGATACAGGGAGATTCTGATGTATTAGATACGAGCCGGGAAGATGATCTGCTGGCCATCCGTCGTGCAGTCGGGATGATCTTTCAGAATCCGGACAACCAAATGGTAGGAAATACGGTTGCGGAAGATGTAGGATTTGGTTTGGAAAATCTGGGCTTTGAAGCAGAGAAGATATGGGAGCGAATCAACGAAGTACTTCGATTGACAGGGATGGAGGCATATCTGGAACGAAATGTATCACATCTAAGCGGTGGACAGAAGCAAAGACTGGCAATCGCATCTGTGATGGCCATGTCACCGGAATGTATCGTTATGGATGAAGCAACTGCCATGCTCGATCCTGTGGGAAGTAGACAGATACTTGATACCTTATATCATTTGAACCGGGAGTTTGGCATTGCGATCATTATGATCACACATCGGATGGAGGAAACGGTTCGGGCAGATCAGATCTATGTAATGGATGATGGAAATGTAGAGTTGATTGGCGCACCATATGAGATTTATCCACAGGTAGAGAAGTTAGAGCAGCTTGGTCTTGACAGTTTATTGCCATATAAGCTGTTGCATGAGTTGAAAGTAGATTATTCCGATGATAAGAAATTTGTCAAAAATTTGGATGAAGACGCAAAAAGTGCGTTGGTTGATAGAAAAGAGGGGATCTTGTCGGTAAAGGATGCTGCGGACAGGATAAAGGCATGTTTGCGTGATGAAAAATCTTTTGTAAACAGACAAGAAGCAGCAGAACATTTTAATTCGGCGCAGAAAGATATACCATCAAGTAAAAATGAGGATGGAATACATGAGGATATCCTTGATAATAGAAATAACATAGATAGAGAAGAACACAATGGTATGTTATTGGATGCCGGGATAAAAAAAGATATCTTGGTCGAGGCTGATAATCTGGAGTATTCTTATAAGGATGGTGCGGTACTGGTTCCTGCGGTAGAGCAGGTGTCATTTCAGATCAGAAAAGGAGAGATCCTTGCGGTGGCAGGACAGACCGGTTCCGGGAAAAGTACGCTGTTATATATGTTAAATGGTATTTATCGTCCGATGGGGGGAACGCTTAAGGTTGATGGAATTGATGTAGGAAAGACGAAGAATCTGAAAGAATTGCGGAAGAAGATTGGATTTGTGTTTCAGTATCCGGAGTATCAGTTATTTGAAAGTACGGTGTTAGCGGATGTAATGTATGGCGCATTGAACTTCGGGATGTCGAAAGCAGAAGCAGAACAGGCGGCAAGGGAAGCATTGGCACTTGTGAATATATCAGAGGAATATTTTGAATATTCTCCGTTTGACCTTTCAGGCGGACAGAAGAAGCGTGTAGCACTTGCAGGAATCCTTGCATATAAGCCGGAGATTCTTATTCTCGATGAGCCGGTTGCCGGCATGGATCCGAAATCCAAACGGGAATTATTTGCACTGATCCGCAGATTACATGAAGAACGGAATATAACTGTAATCTTTGTATCACACGACATGAAGGATGTGTATGAGATTGCAGATCGTATACTGGTTATGGGACAGGGAAAGCTGGTCTATGATGGAGCAGTAGAGCAGGCATTTGGAACGCCGGAGATTGTAGAAAAACTGGGCTTAGAGATGCCGGAAATGGCGATGTTCAGGGATGCATTACTGCCGGAGATAAGACTCACAGCAAGAAGCATGGCGGGCGTGATTGAGGAACTTAGTGGGCTAAAGAATATATAAGAAGAGATATAAAATTAATGAAGCTATAGAGATTGATGGTGACATTTCAAAAACATGAACACAGCATGAGAAAGTGGATAGTTATCAGATAATATAGAGGAAAGAAGCATGGTAAGAGACATTACGATCGGACAATATTATAATACCAGATCACCGATTCACGAGCTGGATGCCAGAACAAAACTGGTGCTCACGATCGTATATGCGGTTACGATCTTCTGGTGCAGGGATTTGTGGACTTTTCTTGCTGCAACCGCATTCCTTATTGTGTATGTAGCATTAAGCCGTGTCCCGTTATCTTTTATCTGCCGGGGACTTAAGGTTGTCTGGGCGTTTATATTATTTACAGCATTTTTCAGTCTGTTTAATGGTGATGGAAGGGTTCTGGTCAGCATCTGGAGATTTCATATCACGTCCGGCAGCTTAAAGACGACCGGAATTGTAGTATTTCGTTTCGTATATCTGATTATTGGCTCATCGATCATGACATATACAACACTTCCGCTGGCACTTACAGCAGGTTTGGAGAAGCTGTTTGGATTCCTGAAGATCTTCCGTGTTCCGGTATCAGATATGGCCTTGATGCTTTCAATTACGCTTCGTTTTATTCCGATTCTGATGGAAGAATTGGACAAAATTATGAAAGCGCAGCTTTCGCGTGGAGCAGATTTTGAAAATGGAAATGTTTTCAAACGTATACGAAGTTATACCCAGATATTTATTCCGTTATTTGCATCTGCGATCCGACGTGCAACCGATCTGGCATATGCGATGGACGCCAGATGTTATCACGGAAGTGAATGCCGTACCAGCATGAAACCATTGCGATATAGTAAAAAAGATGCATTTGCATATGGTCTGCTGGTGGTTTATGTGGTAGGATTAATCTTGATGAAGATATATTTATAACAGGGAACCGGGAAAATGAAACGAGTAAAATTGGTGGTAGCCTATGATGGTACAAATTATCATGGCTGGCAGGTACAGGACAATGGAATAACGATAGAGGAAGTGCTGAACCGGACGATCAGCGAACTGGTGCAGGAAGATATCAAGGTGATCGGAGCCAGCAGGACGGATGCAGGCGTACATGCCTGTGGAAATGTGGCAGTATTTGACACTGAATCCCGGATACCGGGGGATAAGTTTTCCTTTGCGTTAAATCAGCGGCTTCCGGACGATATCCGGATTCAGGAATCCTGCGAGGTGGATGCAGACTTTCATCCGAGATATGCAGATACAGTGAAAACTTATGAATATAATATATTGAACCGGCGGTTTGAGCTGCCATCAAAACGGTTATATGCGGCATTTTGCTATTATCCGATGGATATAGAGCGGATGAATCAGGCGGCTGCTTATCTGGTTGGTGAGCATGATTTTAAGAGCTTCTGTTCGGTAGGCGCACAAGTACAGACGACGGTTCGGACGATATATGCAGTAAATGTGACGAAAGAGGATGACATGGTTCATATCAGGATCACGGGAAATGGTTTCTTATATAATATGGTAAGGATCATTGCAGGAACTCTGATGCAGGTCGGAACCGGGCTGATGGAGCCTGAACAGGTGAAGGAGATCCTGGAAGCGAGAGACCGGAGCAAGGCAGGACCGACCGCAGTTGCGAAAGGCTTGACACTGGTGGAGATCCGATATGAATAAAAGAATTGTTTGTATATGTATGAGTGTGCTTTTATGTCTGACTATTATATGTACGGACACAGGCACAGATGTACATGCCAGATATTATGAAGATAATGACAAATATATAGAACAACGTGTAGCTGACAGGATGAAGAAAATGAGCTGGGAGGAGAAGATAGCCCAGATGATCCTTGTGAAGGCTCCTGCTAAAAATGCAGTTAATATCCAGAAGCAATATCAGTTTGGCGGATATGTTTTGTTTGGGGAAAATTTTGCAAACAGTACTCCTGATACATTACGAAACAGAATTTATGGAATTCAAAAGGCGTCAAAGATTCCGATGTTGATTGCAGTGGATGAAGAAGGCGGAACTGTTGTAAGGGCATCCAGATATCGCCAGTTCCGATCCACGTCATATGCATCACCGAGAGCGGTATTTTCCGCAGGTGGATGGAATGGCATTGTAAAAGACACGAAGAATAAAGCAAAATTTCTGAAAAAGCTTGGAATCAATACAAATCTTGCACCGGTTGCCGATGTTGCATATGATTCAAGTAACTTTATTTACAATAGAAGTTTTTCTACAAATGCAACGGATACTTCCAGATATATCAATCTTGTAGTGAATAACATGAGACAGGAGGATATGATCAGCTCGTTAAAACATTTTCCGGGCTATGGAAATAATGGAGATACGCATACGAATCTGATTCATGATTACCGAAGTTATAACAGTTTTAAAAAACGTGATCTGAAGCCATTTCAGGCGGGAATCCGGTCGGGATGTGATATGATTATGGTAAGCCATAATATTGTACATTGTTTTGATTCTAAAAATCCGGCATCTATATCACCGAAGGTAAACAAATACATTAGAAATACAATGGGATTTAAAGGTGTGATCGTTACGGATTCGTTGTCGATGGCAGGAGTACGGAGCTTTACCGGAAGTGAGAGTGAGAGTGCTGTCAGAGCAGTTCAGGCAGGAGACGATCTTCTCTGCACGGAGCATTATAAAGAAACATATCAGGCATTGCTTCGGGCTTACAAGACAAAGCGGATATCGAAAAAACGGATCAATGCATCTGTCAAAAGAATTCTCATGATGAAATACCGCCGTGGTCTGAACGGAAGATTTGCGGTCAGACGCAGATAGCATATTTGAATGCGAAATGGCAGATGAATGCTGAAAAATAAAGAAAAACGCCTGAAAAAATAAAGAAAGTTTATTGACACACACGGATGAGTATTGTATAATGTCCAAATGTGTGAAGTTTAAAGATACGGTGTGAACCAATGCCCCGGTAAACAACGTATTTGAGGATATACCATATTAATATTTTAGAAAATAATTTAGGAGGTACCACGATGAAGAGCTTTATGGCAAGCCCATCAACAATAGAAAGAAAGTGGTATGTAGTTGACGCTACAGGACATACTTTAGGACGCTTATCATCAGAGATAGCAAGCATTTTAAGAGGAAAGAATAAGCCAACATTTACACCACATATCGATACAGGTGATTATGTAATAGTAGTAAACGCAGACAAGATCAAGGTTACCGGTAAGAAGATGGATCAGAAGATCTACTACAACCATTCAGATTATGTAGGCGGAATGAAAGAGACTACATTAAAAGAGAAGATGGCTAAGAAGCCAGAGGATGTTATCCGTTTAGCAGTTAAGGGAATGCTTCCAAAGGGACCACTTGGAAGAGATATGATTACAAAGCTTTATGTATACGCTGGACCTGATCATAAGCAGCAGGCTCAGAAGCCAGAAGTTTTAGAGATTAAGTACTAAGAAGGAGGATATCATCAATGGCTAAAACAACTAAGTTCTATGGAACAGGAAGAAGAAAAAGCAGTATCGCCAGAGTTTATATCGCTCCAGGTACTGGTAAGATCACAATCAACAAGAAAGATATGGACGAGTACTTCGGACTTGATACACTGAAAGTTATCGTTAAGCAGCCATTAGTTGCTACAGGTACAGATGGTAAGTTCGACGTTATGGTTAACGTAAAGGGCGGCGGCTTCACAGGTCAGGCCGGTGCTATCAGACATGGTATTTCAAGAGCATTACTTGAGGCTGATTCAGAAGAATACAGACCAATCCTCAAGAAGGCCGGATACCTTACAAGAGATCCTCGTATGAAGGAAAGAAAGAAGTACGGCTTAAAGGCAGCTCGTCGTGCTCCACAGTTCTCAAAGAGATAAGGAACAATTATATTCAATATTTCAAGAACCCGCAGGAATCAAGTATTTCTGCGGGTTTTCTTTATTTTGCACAGGAGCAGAAACACCCCTGAAACATATCAAAAATTAGTTACTAGTAACATACTAGAAACACACTAGTAACACTCTACAAGGTGTCTTGTGCAAGACTTTTGTTGTCTTGTGCAAGACATTTTCTGATTTCCAGTTTTGTCCTGCAATGAACTGATCTTCCATCTTTGAAGATGACATCATATCCATCATGTGTGTTCCCTTTGATTGTCAGAATCTTTTCTCTGGATTTTTCTGCAAGCTGCATATTATCAAATATATCTTCCTGGTCTTTATTTACCAAAAACAGGAAATATTTATTCATGGACATTCCTTTGTCCGCTGCAAGGTCTTTGATGACCTGTTTCATTCCCTTTGGAACTGAAAAATTGATTCTTTCATAATGGTCTGCATTGAACTGGTTCTTGTATTTCGTTCTATTCATTCAGATCACCTTCGTTCATATCAAGTTGATTGCTTCCAGTTTAGATGGAAGGTCAATATGGGTATACACAATTTCTGTTACACCCTGTCCTTTGTGACCAACTATTTTTCTAATGATTCTTTCATCAACTCCGGCAGCGGTCAGAAGTGATACACATGTATGTCTTGCATCGTGTGGTCTATGACCCTCGTATACCGGTTCTTTTTTACCCTCTACAACAACGAATTTTCCCCATCCAAGCTGAATCATGAGAGGAATCCAGTATGACAGATGAAAATGGAGATCCTGCAATGGTAAAGACAACAAGACATTATAGGGTGAACCGGTCAGATGATGGAGTTGAGGAGGGCATACAGAGACTTGCCGAGGAAGAATACAGATTCTGGAAGATGATACAGGAAAGAAAGGAACCGCCGTTGATACTTCCAGAGATATAAAGGGGTGAGAGAACAATGTACTACAAAATTTGCAGTAACTGTGGAGCAAATCTTGATCCGGGAGAGCGATGCGACTGTGAAGAGGAGAGACAGAAACAGACAGACCGGATCATGAGCATGATGAAAATAAACAAAGATGGTCAGTATCTAATATCGTTGAATATGAATCAAATGGTACGAAGATTTCCCTTTCACCGGAAACCGTAAGAAATTATCTTGTCAGTGGTAACAAGGAAGCAGTAACAATTAATGAACTTGCAGTATTTATAAATCTGTGCAGATTCAATGGTTTGAATCCATGGCTTAAAGAAGCCTATTGTATCAAATATGGAAATGAACCAGCAACAATGGTTGTTGGTAAGGAAGCCTTGATATCGTTGAGAGGATTATCAACAGGTACAGCAATCCGGGTGATGTGGTATATGATCCGTTCGGCGGTCTTATGACTGTACCGATGATGGCGGTCAAGATGCACAGATTTGGCAAGGGATGTGAGCTCAATCCGGATTACTTCAGAGATGGTGTTGGATATTTACAGGCAGAGGAGAATGAGGTTGATTCACCGACGTTGTTTGACTTTATAGATGGAGGTATGAAATGAACGATTTAAAGATATCAAGTGCAAATATGTCGAAATTGATTAATGCATTAAATATGTAAATGGAATAGTAGCACATTGAAAATTGAATAATGATGGTTGGAGTGGTATAATTTTTTTATCAAATTGCGAAAGGAAGAAAATAATGAAAAGTAAAAAATTTTTGGTAACACCATATAGTTTTATTACGAAAAAACTAGAAAATTGGAAGTGCGAAAAATGCGGAAGTTTAGAGGAACCGACAATTTATGGTAAAAAAGACGATAATGGAGAAATCGTTGAGATGTATATTAAATGTAAAAATTGTGATAGATTAATTACGGTATCAAAATTTGAATAATAATATATAACTCTACCAACCATCATTATTCGATGGTTGGTATTTTTTTGCGCAAAAATAGAAAAGGAGAAACAACATGACAAATTTTGAGATAGAAATTACATACAACATGATCTGCCGACCGGGGCAGGTCGTGCGGATCCATACAAAAGAAACCACCAGTGGGCGGAATTTTATCATGACATGGAAGAAATGGACCATTGTGGAGGTTTACGATCATCACATAGTGATGAAGAGCGAATACGGCTACCGGGAGAGCTTCACCAGAATAGATATTGTTGAGATGATCAGGAGAGGAGAGATTCGATGGAAATCATTATTGGAAAACATATGAAAAAGATTAGAAAAGCTATGGGGCTGACACAAGCAGGATTTGCAAATTGGTTAAAGAACATGGGTGTTGTTAGCAATAGATCAGGGAAGGCATATGGTGAACGCACAATCGCATCATGGGAAACAGGGCGCAGAGCGGTGCCTGAAAAGGTGAAAAAAACGATTGTGGAAAATATAACCGTTCAGGGATGCCCAATAAACTATGAGTATTTGTATGAAAATAGCAACAACATGATTGACAAAAATACTTTTGCAACCGTTGTTTGGAATTATCAAAGAGATAATTCAAAACACGATTTTTGTCCCATGGATATTGGAAAAATCCAGTATCTGTGGGATTTTTTATTCCTCAGATCTATAAAATTGTAAGCATTTTCAACGCATGGTTGAATCCCTGCATGAAACTCACTTTTGTGGTTATTGTTTTGTACTTGCAAAGTAAACTATTATAAAATAAAAACGGAGGTATTTATATGCTTGACAGTATTAAAGTTGGAAATTTTATAATGGGAAAACGAAAGAGTCTTGGTATGACGCAACAGCAGTTGGCGGATAAGCTAAAGGTTTCTTTTCAGGCAATTTCAAAATGGGAAAATGGAACAACTTATCCCAATATTGAGATATTAAGAGATTTGGCAATTGTGTTGGATGTGTCTGTTGATGAAATCCTGGCAGGGAGTGAAAGAGATGCGGAAGGGTTATCTTACAGTAAGGCGGGAATTGATATAACCTATACTGATACCATTAAAAGAGAGATGGCAAAACATTTGGATACAAAGGATGACCGTGTTTTAAATGGTCTGGGACCATTTGCTTCTTTATATGATATAAAATTTCAGGAGATTGAAAATCCGGTTCTGGTATTAAAATCTGAAGAACCCGGATCAAAACAAAAACTCGCGATAGAGTATGGATATTCAGAATCTATTTGCCATGATATGGTCAATCACTTAGTAAATGATATTGTGGTTATGGGTGCAAAACCGTTGGCAGTACTTGACACGATTGTTTGTGGAAATGCGGAAGCGGATACAATAAAGACATTGGTTAAGGGTGTTTCAGATGCATGTAAAGAAAATGAATGTTCTCTGGTAGGTGGGGAAACTTCTATTCAGCCATTGGTTGTTGACCCGGGCGTATATGTACTTACTTCAAGTATTGCTGGAATTGTTGAACGATCAAAGGTAATCGATGGTTCCCAGATCAAAGAGGGTGATGCAGTTCTGGCAATTGCATCAAATGGCTTACATACAAATGGATATTCGTTAGTACGGTTATTGATGGACAAAATGCCGCAGATAAAACTGGATAAGATAGATGGTTTAACCTTTATAGAGCAGATTATGAAACCACATACACCATACTACAGATCAATCAAAGATTTATTTGATAAAGATGTTATACATGGCATGGCGCATATCACTGGCGGTGGTATAGAAGGAAATCTGTGCAGGATAATTCCGGAGGGACTGAGTGCAAAGATCGATCTGTCGAAAATAAAGATATTAGACATATTTAAGTATATCAGAAATAATGGGAATATCAGTGACGAAGAAATGCTGCGGACGTTTAATTGTGGTGTAGGCTTTAATATTGTGACGAATCAAAAAGATAAGGCAGCAGTAATGCATCATGTCAGTCGGTTTTATGATTGCTATGAGATAGGAGTTATAGAATCAGGAGACCGCAAAGTAAAATTTGAAAACAGGCTTAACTGGCTGTAGTTCTTGGAAAATACAAATTCATAAAAACCATAAGATTACGTTTGACTTTATTATGATAAACTGTTACTATGTTATCGTGTTGCGCCCGGAAGGGGCAGACATATATCTTTTAATTATATTCAGGAGGAAATAATCATGAAAAAGTTAGTAGCACTGGTTTTAGTAGCAGTAATGGGACTTTCTATGGTTGGCTGTGGAAAGAAAGATTCATCAAATGACTCAAAGAGTGATCTGGAATATGTAAAGGAAAAGGGAACTCTTGTTGTTGGTGTTACAGATTTCGCACCAATGGATTACAAAGACGACTCAGGTAACTGGATTGGATTTGATGCAGACATGGCATCCGCATTTGCTGAGAGCATCGGCGTGAAAGCAGAATTCGTAGAGATAGACTGGGACAACAAGATCATGGAGCTTGATGGTAAGACAATCGACTGTGTATGGAACGGTATGACACTTATAGACGAGGTTACAAGCTCAATGGCATGTTCTGATGCATACTGCAACAATGCACAGGTAGTAATCGTGCCACAGGACAAGGCAGATCAGTACCAGACAGTAGACAGCATTAAGGAACTTACATTTGCTGTAGAAGCAGGAAGTGCCGGAGAAGCTCAGGCAAAGGAACTTGGACTTAATTATACAGCAGTTAAGGCACAGTCAGATGCACTTATGGAAGTTGCAGCAGGAACATCTGATGCAGCAATTATCGATTCCCTTATGGCAGCAGCTATGGTAGGAGAAGGCACAGGCTATGCAAATCTTACATATACAGTAGGCCTTAACAGTGAGGAATATGGTGTAGGTTTCAGAAAAGATTCTGATCTTGCAGCAGAGCTTAACAAGTTTTTCAAAGACAGTAAGGCTGATGGATCTATGGAGAAATGTGCAGAGAAGTACAAGGTACAGGCAGCACTTACAGAGTAATTAACAGACTATAAGACGGTTATTTTGATTATTACTTAGAGAGAAAATTATTATGGATTTGTTTTTTGAACAGCTCCCAATTGTACTTGGGGCGCTTAATACAGGATTTATTCAAACTTTAAAATTGTTCTTTGTGACCTTGCTTGGTGCATTTCCATTGGGACTTTTGATAGCATTTGGCTCTATGTCAAAGTTTAAGCCACTTAGCTATCTTATGAAATTTATCGTGTGGATCGTTCGAGGCACACCTCTGATGATCCAGATGCTTATTATCTATTATTTTCCGGGACTTGTATTCCATAACCCGATTTGGGGTGGTGGCGAAGGCGGAAGATTTGTGGCAGCATCGGTATCGTTTATCGTGAATTATGCCTGCTATTTTTCAGAGATATATCGTGGAGGAATTCAGGGAATTCCTGTTGGACAGGAGGAAGCAGGTCTGGTGCTTGGTATGACTCCAAGACAGATATTCTTCAAGGTTAAGCTTCTTCAGATGATAAAGAAGATCGTACCTGCAATGTCCAACGAGATCATTACGCTGGTTAAGGATACATCACTTGCACGTATCATTGCGTTGCAGGAGATTATCTGGGCAGGACAGGCGTTCATGAAAGGTTCACAGGGAATCTCAGGTGCGATATGGCCATTGTTCTTCTGCGCATTCTATTATCTGATCTGGAATGGTGTACTTACTGTTTTACTTGGAAAATTAGAGAAGAAACTGGATTTCTTCAGATAGAGGAGGAGCTGTATGGCGATATTAGAGGTTGAACATATAAAAAAGAAGTTTGGTAAGACCGATGTACTTAAGGATATCAGCTTCTCATTGGAGCAGGGAGAGGTTCTGTCGATCATAGGATCATCAGGAAGCGGTAAGACTACATTGCTTCGCTGCCTGAATTTCCTTGAAATGCCGGATAACGGAATTATCCGTGTAAATAATGAGATCCTTCTCGATACGGATAAACCGGAGACACTTAAGGAGTCGGAGGTTCGGAAGAAACGGCTGCACTTTGGACTGGTATTTCAGTCATTTAATCTGTTCCCACAGTACACAGCACTTCAGAATGTTATGCTGGCAAGAGAGCTTCTGGCAAAGGAAAGATCGGACTATAAGGCAAATAAAAAGAACATACTGGATGAGATAAGAGTACAGGGCGAAGATCTTCTGCGTCAGATGGGACTGGGAGACCGGATGAACAATTATCCACATCAGTTATCAGGCGGTCAGTGTCAGCGAGTTGCGATCGCAAGAGCACTTGCGATGCAGCCGGATATCCTGTGTTTTGATGAACCGACATCAGCGCTTGATCCTGAGCTTACCGGCGAAGTGCTGAAGGTTCTCAGAAATCTTGCAGATAAAAAGACAACGATGATAATTGTCACTCATGAGATGGCATTTGCAAGAGACGTAGCCAGTCAGGTTATATTCATGGATGATGGATATATACTTGAGCAGGGCAGACCGGAAGAGGTATTTGACAATCCGGAACAGGAACGTACGAGGCAGTTTTTATCATCATATTCATAATTATAAAAGTGAAAAGGCATCGGAATTGATATTCACAATGAATACATTCCGGTGCCTTTCATTTTTCTGAGCGGAACTAGTGATATTTATTTGACGCATGACAAATAATTATATATCCTGTAAATAAGAATAAAAAGGTTTCGTTGTTTGTGCTTGAGGATAGAGAAAAATGAAAAAAATACCACACAAAAAGATCCTGATTCTGATGCTTATAATCATTATCCTGATTCCGTTTTGTCTGTATCAGAATAAGCATCTGGTGATCACTACATATACATATGAATCAGAAAAGCTTGGCGCAGATCTCGATGGATACCGGATCGTACAGATATCGGATCTGCACAACGCTGAATTTGGAAAAGAGAATAAGAAGCTGTTAGAAACCATACGAAGCTGTTCGCCGGATATCATTGTTATTACCGGGGATCTGGTGGATTCTAATCATACAAATGTGGAACGTGCGGTAGCATTTGTGAATGAAGCAGTGAAGATCGCACCGGTATATTATGTGACCGGCAACCATGAATATTGGCTTGATCCATCGGAAAATGAACAGATGATGCAAGGGATTCTTGCTGCCGGAGCATGTGATTTGGATGATGAAGCCGTCCGTATTGAGAAAGGGGATTCCTCTTTTATGTTGGCAGGGTTAGATGATCAGCACTTAAGTGATGAGACATTAAAGAATCTGCTTCAGGAGCAGAAAAATGAATTATTTATCGTACTTGCGCATGAGCCACAGTACCTTCAGAACTATGCAAATGCCGGAGCTGATCTTGTCTTGACCGGACATGCACATGGAGGACAGATCAGACTTCCATTTGTCGGGGGAATCGTTGCACCCGATCAGGGATTTTTACCGGAATACACATCTGGGAAATATAACAGCACAGATACAGAAATGATAGTCAGTAGGGGACTTGGCAACAGCATAATTCCGGTTCGGCTGTTCAACTATCCTGAGGTTGTGTGCGTGGAGCTTAGATGTAAAAACTAACGATTTATGGAGGAATAATATGCCAAAGCTACTTGTGATCGAAGATGACAGAGAGATCAACCATCTCATCTGTGAATATATGGCGGAAGCCGGACAGAGCTATTCCTATAAGAATCTGGTGCTCGACGATCAGGCGAAGATCGTCCGGGTAAATGGAAATAAACTCGATCTGACAGTGAAAGAATATGGAATCTTAAAACTGCTCCTTATATTTACAAATTTCTTTTCTAATGCCAGAAAATATGCGGATACCAGGATCAGCGTCTGCTTAGAACAGGATACGGACGGAGTATCCATTACATTTACGAATGATATAGAGGCTGACAATGAGATCGACATCGACCATGTATTTGATGCCTTCTACCGTGGCAATTCCCGCCGGAAGGAAGGCGCAGGACTTGGCTTATATGTTGTAAAATGCCTGGCAGATAAGCTGGGATATATAGTAGTGGCAGAGGTAAGGGATAAGCAGTTTTCGGTAATGCTACGAATAAAGTGAGTTTTTATACCCTTGCAAATGAAGGCAGGATATGCTATCCTAACCGTACAATTCTATGAGTTGATATTGAAAGGATTAAGATTATGTTCTGGAAAATGACAAATCTACAACTGAAAAAAGGTTATACATGTGTTCCTTACGGGGATAGTGCGCCTTTTTTTAGAACAAGTCATATATCAGAACAATGATATAAAACGTAATAAAAAAGTACACTATCTCCTTATCCATTTAAGAAAAATAGATAAGGAGATTTTTTTATGAACACAATTAGAAAACAAATAGGATATTTATACACATCATCCGTCCTTGGAAATTTATCTTTAACAGGGGCTTGGGTGGCAATATTGGCTGCCAGAGGATATAGTTTGGTCGAAATAGGTTTTGTGGAAACGGTCTTTCATGTAACCAGCATTATTTTTGAGATACCGTCAGGAATATTTGCGGATGTATTTGGAAGAAAAAATATGTTGATTGTGGGCAGCATTTTACGAATGATTGCAAATGTTGTTATGATCGCATCAGGGAATCTGTTTACGATATGTCTGTCTATTGCACTTCATGCGATGAGTTACAATTTTTCATCAGGATCGGGAGATGCTTTAGCATATGATTCTTTAAAAATCTATGGAGAAGAATCCTATTATGCAAAATATGAATCAGATCAGTTGAGTATATACCGTTTGTGTAATGGAATATCAACTTTGTGTGCAGGATTTGCGTTATACATTGGTTATAGAGCCGCATATGGAATGGATATTTTAATGTGTCTGGTTCAGATATTTGTTTTAGATAGAATATGGGAACATAGAGAACACAGGGATCATAAGGCAAATACAATTGTCCGTGCATTGGTTGACTGCTGGTGGGAAAGTATTCAGTTTCTAAAGGATGCAAGGAGAGCAATAGTTTTGATGTTGGTAAATTCGCTGGTAGGAGCAGGGGATATTTTACTGTTATTTTTCTTACAGGCTAAGCTGCCGGAGAGTGGAATCCCAAATGCCTTGCTTGGAATGGCACTCTTTATTATGGAACTTGGAGGAATCCTTGGAGCAAGGGTGATTCTGTTGTGTGATCGTTTACGGTACAGAACAGTATTTGTATTAACCGGATTCCTTGTTCTTCTTGGTATAGCAGTGGAACATTCTGGTAATTATGTGATTATGACATTAGGTGGATTTATTGCGGCATTTAGTGATGATGCATTACAGGTAAGAACAAATACGATACTTCAGAATATGTTCCCTTCGGAACAGAGGGCAACATTGATCTCTATGGAATCTTTTATATTTTCCATGATCATGATCGTGTTGTCACCGCTTACAGGTATTCTATTTTCATGGTGGTAATCGTAACACCTGTATATTTGTCATATAAGAAATAACGCCTGTCATGTGATTTCCAACCTGTTCAAAATCTATCAAAAAACTATCTTTTTTCCCATAAAAGTGAAAAGCATGTTATAATAAACACATGATTGTTTGTATGTAAAATAATAGTTTTGTGGTGTATAGAGTAGTAAAGATGAGAGGGAGGATCACCCATGACAGTGGATGATATCAGGGAGAGAATTAAGAAAAAAGATATAGAACTGTATGTGCAGGAATTACTACAGTTTGAGAATTCATTTGATGGATTCGAAAAGGCGATTGAACCTCTGGCTGAGCGGCTTAAGATCGGCAGGGTAGAGGGACATTTGCACATTGAGGCAGATATCAAATCTGTACAGGATGAAGATCGTCATGATGTATTCTATGCCGGGGATGGTTTGTATTCCGAGAAAGGCAAATATCAGAAGACATTTCCTGCGGTAGAAAACGGATATTGTGAGCTTACGGCATTCCCATATGAAAATGTAGAATGGAGCGAGAAAGAAAAAGAAGACATAGCTCTGCTCCTTGAGATTTTATATCTTCATGTGACGAGATCCAGACTGATCCGTAAGACAAGAGAATATTCGTATTGTAATCTGATCACGATGCTCCCTAACAGTGCAGGCTTTGTCAGGATCATACAGCAGCGTTGTCAGAATCAGACGATCTGTCAGTACAACGGCTTTTATTTTAACTTGAAAAGCTTTGGACTGCTCAGCTATAAGTATGGTGGTGCAGAAGGTGATCTGATAATCAAGCGTTATGCAGTCGCTGTCCGGAAATGGCTGGCAGAGGACGAGACACTGGCGCATCTGGGTGGAGATAATTTCATGGCGCTGGTCAAGAAAAGCAGAACGGCAGAGTTTCTTCATCTTTTGGAAAAGGTTGAGGTAACAGCAAAGTATATGGGACGGATCGTTCCGGTATATATAGCGGCAGCTGCAGGTGTCTATGAGATAACGGCAAAGGACAGAGATCCTAGAAATATTATGAACGGTTTGTCGATTGCAGTCAGTTATGCCAGACAGCACAAGCTTCCGTATGCGTTTTTAACGGACAAGATGCTGGAAGAAACAGTAGATGTTCAGCGGATGGAACAGATGCTTCCTGAGGCGTTGGAGAAACGGGAATTTCAGGTGTATTATCAGCCGAAGGTTGATATCCGGACAGGTCAGATCGTAGGTACAGAGGCGCTTGCAAGATGGATCCATAACGGAGAAGTGATACAACCATTTCGGTTTATTCCGACCATGGAGAGAAATGGATTTATCATTCATCTGGATCTGTATATTCTGAAGCGGGTATGTGAGGCTATAAATGGATGGATTGAGAAAGGGTATAAGCTTGTTCCGATATCTGTGAATATATCGAGAAATGATATTTCCGGGGTTGGACATGATCCGCGGATGTTGGCAGAACGCATTATAAGGATCATAAAAGAGTATGATATTGATCCAAAGTATATCATCATAGAAGTAACAGAGACGACAGAGGCAAGTGAACAGAAGGATCTGTATGACTTTATCAGGAATATTTCAGAAGCAGGTATTGCGACATCGATTGATGACTTTGGGACAGGCTGTTCGACCTTGAGTGTTCTTCGGGATTTCCCGGTAAATGAGATTAAGATCGATCGGTCATTTATCAATCATGAGGCATTTTCAACACAGGATCAGATCATTATTAAGAGTATCATTCAGATGGCAAGACAGTTGAATCTGAATGTCATAACCGAGGGAGTTGAGACGGAGGAGCAGGCAAGATTTCTTCTGGAACTTGGTTGTAACCATGCGCAGGGATATCTGTATGATAAACCATTAGAACAGAGTGCATTTGAAAGCAGGCTGTCAGTGGGAGGATATGACCGAAAGATATAGAAGATAACGAGCATTATATATGATACAAACGGACTGGGACATTTGTATAAGACAGGAAAGCAGTCTGAAGGTATCGGATTTCATATAATATAAGGAGAGAAAAGAAAATGGGATTTTTAACAGGTAAGACAGTTATTGTCACAGGTGGAGGACGTGCCGTATTAAGTGATGGCAGATGTGGTTCGATCGGTTACGGTATCGCCACAGCATATGCAAAAGAAGGCGCAAATGTCGTAATAACCGGACGGAATGTGAAGAAGTTGGAAGATGCAAAGGAAGAACTGGAACGCTTATATGGTATAAAAGTTCTGGCTGTTGCAGCAGATGTATCTGCCGGAGCGGATAATGAGGCTGTCGTTGCAAATGTTGTAAAGCAGACGATCGATACATTTGGCAGTATCGATGTATTGGTTAATAATGCACAGGCATCAGCATCCGGTGTTCCGCTTGCTGACCATACAACAGATCAGTTTAATCTGGCAATGTATTCCGGCTTGTATGCAACCTTCTATTATATGAAAGCGTGCTATCCATATCTGAAAGAGAGCAAGGGTTCCGTTATCAATTTTGCATCCGGCGCAGGTCTGTTTGGTAATTTTGGACAGTGCGCATATGCAGCAGCAAAAGAAGGAATCCGTGGACTTACAAGAGTTGCAGCAACAGAATGGGCAAAGGATGGCATCAATGTAAATATCATCTGCCCACTTGCATGGACAGCACAGTTAGAGCAGTTCAAGAATGCATATCCGGATGCATTTGACAAGAATGTTCATACACCTCCGATGGGTCATTTCGGTGATTCAGAGCTTGAAATCGGACGTGTATGTGTACAGCTTGCATCCCCTGATTTCAAATATATGACAGGAGAGACGATCACTCTGGAAGGCGGACTTGGACAGAGACCATAGTTTTAGGTATTAACGGAAAATCCATAGATCATTCAATAAGAAAAAATAGTAATAAAACCGGAAAAAGCTACTTGACAGTGCGGAACAGTTGAAATATACTTTGAATAACGTGTTGATGAGAACAGTACTGAACGAAGAATCTACAGAGAGAGATACATTTGGTGGAAGTATCTTAGAGGAGTCATTCAGGAAGACCAGCTCTGAGCGGCCCTAATCCGGTCCGGTGATTCCGTTATCATCATGAATGAGATATTTCCACAGGAAATAAAAAGGGTGGAACCGCGATATAAGAATTATAATCGCCCCTTGTATAGATGAAAAAACGTCTGTGCAGGGGCGCTTTTTGTGCAATAAACAAAATAGAATGAAATAGTACCTGTACAAATAATTCCTGGACATTTGCACCACTGGGCGGAATGTCAGTTCAGGTAAAAGAAAGGAAATAAGAAAATGGTAGATTTTAAAGCAGACGAGAGATTAAATACTCTCAATCATTCCTGCGCCCATGTTATGGCACAGGCCGTAAAGCATTTGTATCCACATGCAAAGTTCTGGGTTGGACCGGTTGTAAAAGAAGGTTTCTATTATGATATCGACCTTGGCGATGATGTTGTAAACGATGATGTGATCGCAGCTATTGAAAAAGAAATGAAGAAGATCTGTAAAGAGGGCAAGAAGATTTACAGACGTGAAGTTACAAAGGCAGAAGCACTTGAAATGTTCAAGGATGATTTCTACAAGCTGGATCTGATTGAAGGCTTAGAGGATGGAAATATTACAGTTTACGATCAGGGAGATTTCACAGATCTCTGTCGCGGACCACACGTTGATAACACAAAATTATGTAAGAACTTCAAGTTAGTAAAATATTCCGGTGTATACTGGAAGGGTGATGCCAAGAACCATGTAATGCAGAGAATCTATGGTGTATGCTTCCCTACAGCAGAAGAATTGGAAGAACATCTGAAGTTATTAGAGGAAGCAAAAGACCGTGACCACAGAAAAATCGGTAAAGAGATGAATCTGTTCATGTCAGATGATCTGGTTGGACGTGGACTTCCTATGTTCCTTCCAAAGGGTTATATCGTATGGCAGGAGCTTGAAAATTATATCAAGAACAAGGAAAGAAAGCTTGGTTACCGTCATGTTATGACTCCTTGTGTTGGTACGGTAAATCTTTATAAGACATCCGGTCACTGGGATCATTACAAAGACAATATGTTCCCTGCAATGGAAGTTGAGGGCGAATCTTTCGTTCTCCGTCCAATGAACTGCCCGCACCATATGATGATTTATGCAAATAAAATGCATTCCTATAAAGATCTTCCAATCCGTATCGGCGAGATCGCGCATGATTTCCGTTTCGAAGCCAGTGGTACTTTAAAGGGAATCGAGAGAGGCAGACATTTCTGTCAGAACGATGCCCATCTGTTTGTAACACCGGAGCAGATCGAATCTGAATTCAAGCAGGTTGTTGACCTGATCTTCGATACCTATAAGGATTTCAATATCACAGATTATCGTTGTGTTCTGTCCTTAAGAGATCCTGAGGATAAGGTGAAATATCATGATGACGATGAGATGTGGAATACAGCGGAGGACGCACTCCGTAAAGTGTTGGATGATATCGGTATCGAATACACAGAAGAGATCGGTGAAGCAGCATTCTATGGTCCAAAGCTTGATGTAAATGTTAAGCCGGCGATCGGAAATGAATATACATTATCTACATGCCAGCTTGACTTCTGTCTTCCTGCAAAATTCAACCTGACATATATTGATAAGGATGGTACAAAGAAGACTCCTGTCGTTCTTCACAGAGCAATCCTTGGTTCCTTAGATCGTTTCATGGCATACATTCTGGAGGAGACAAAGGGCAATCTGCCACTTTGGTTAGCACCGGTACAGGCCAGAATCCTTCCTGTAAAGAATGAAGATGAGGAATTAAATGCATATGCACATGAGCTGTATGATTTCTTAGATGACAACAACATCCGTGTCGAGATCGATGAACGTGCAGAGAAGCTTGGCTATCGTGTAAGAGCTGCTCAGGTTGAGAAGGTTCCGTATCTGATCATCCTTGGTAAGAATGAGGTAAATGATAAGACTGTCAGCTACAGACTTCATGGTGAGCAGAAGACAACAACTGTTCCTATGGATGAGTTCCTTGCAATGCTTCGGGATGAGATCAAGACCAAGAAGTTAAATCCTGCCGCATCCAAGTAATACAGAGTACAAATAAGGATAAGCCGCCGGAAGCAGATTTCCGGTGGCTTATCCTTCAAAATATCATCTTTCAAAATATCAGAAACCGGCACTTGATGTATGGGTAACCGCATGCTATAATGTATCAATACTTTTTGCACTGCATATCAATCTACAGTACAAACTGAGCAGGCGGTGGGATGACCACAGGGCCGGGCCACACAGGGTGGCAGCAGATAAAGAATGAATTTATGATCTGCGGGACAGTAGTTACTATTTGTTCCGCAGGTTTTTTATTATTCCGGCTACAGTCGGTCGGAGATAATTCTATAAATCTGATGGAAAGATTATTAATTGCGTTGCATAAAGTTATCTTATATATGCGGAGGTAACTATTATGGCACAAGAAAATCAGGATTCTAAGAAAAGAGCTGCGGTCGGTAAGATGACCGGTTTCATAGGGGTATTGTGTAACCTGCTATTGGCAGGCAGCAAGCTTGTGATCGGAAAGTTGGCCGCATCTACATCAATTACTGCAGATGGATTGAACAATCTGTCAGATGCAGCAAGCTCCATCGTAACATTACTCGGATTTAAGCTGGCAGAGAAGCCGGCAGACAAAGAACATCCATACGGACATGCGAGATTTGAATATCTGGCAAGTCTGGTTGTGGCTGCCATGATCCTTGTGATCGGATTTGAATTGGCAAAGACATCGGTACTCAAGCTGATCCATCCGGCATCAATCGAATTTTCCATGCTGATGATCCTTGTGCTGATCGGTTCGATCCTGGTAAAACTCTGGATGATGTTCTTTTATCGTAAGATGGGAGATAAGATTCAGTCAAATACCTTATTTGCTGCAGCCGCAGACAGCAGAAATGATGTGCTGACAACAGCTGCGGTTCTTGCCGCTACAGTTGTAGAACATATCAGCGGATGGAAAATAGATGGCCTTATGGGTGGGCTGGTATCTGTTTTTATCATTATAAGCGGAATTTCGCTTGCAAAGGATACAATCTCTCCGCTTCTTGGAGAAGGTGCAAATACCGGTTTGCGGGAACAGCTTATTGGATATATAAGCAGCTGTCCGTTGGTACTTGGCTGCCATGACCTGTTGGTACATGATTATGGTCCGGGCAGACAGTATGCAAGTATTCATGTAGAGATCGATAAGAAGATTGATCCAATGGTGTGTCATGATGAGATTGACCGCATTGAACGGGAATGTCTGAACCGATTTGGTGTGCATATGGTCATTCATTACGACCCGGTTATTACAGATGATGCAGAACTTGATCAGATACATCATCAGGTACTTGCTATCCTGCAGCAAATAGATGCAGAAATAACAATCCATGATTTCCGAGTACACACTCATGAGGGAAAGAAAGAACTTGTTTTTGACATGGTTGTTCCATCGGAATGGCAGGGACAGGAAAAGGATATCGTACGGGAACTGACGGAACGGTTGCAAAAAGAAAACAAAGAGACATATTTGACAAAAATTACGTTTGACCTTGAGGACAGGGCGTAGTACATTAACAGAATAGTTTACGCTGGGTGAATATTGGAAGATATGGAACATATGAGACAATTATAAAGATAATGGGGAAGTATATATGTCCGGGCAGGAGAATCATAAGGAAAAATACAGAAATTATATATTGGTTATAACAGGACTGGCAGTTTTTAATTTTTTGTTTCTGGGAACGGAATATTTCTTTGATGATCGGATGGCGGAACTGGTACCTGCCGATCGGGTTGTGTGGGCACAGAGCATCATTTTGACAGTCAGTGCAGCAGGATTTCTGGTCTATCCGATTCTGAAACGCTATCGAGGAAGCCGACAGGGAATGGTTATGCAGATTATTTCAGGAGTGATCTGTATGTTAAGTATTTGGATGATGACAGGTAACAGATCGGAACGGAGCTTGTTAATCTGGGGTTGTATGTTCTTTTTGTTTGCGGGTATGTTTGGCAGTAAGGTGCATGATCAGGCAGCGGATATCCTGAAAAACAGTAATCATATGGCATTGATGGTTGGAACTGCTTATGCGGCAGGTCTGTTGCTTCAGTTTGTAAATAATAATCTGATCACAGACAATCGGATTCAGGCATCTATGCTATTGATATTTGTTGTGATCTTTGTAATACTTGTGGATTGTTTTAAGATAGAGGATGAGGCGGAGGTGCAGAATAATGCCTCGATCCATCCGGGACTTACCTGTGGAGCACTGGTTTGTTGTGTCCTTTTAATGACATTCATATTTGCGGCTCTGGATAATATTGTTACTTACTATCATGCAAAGGGTGCGATCGATGTAGGTGAATGGCCGAGACTTCTGCTGGCTTTAAGTGGAATCCTTGCGGGAATTTTATTTGATCTGAAGAAACGCAGATATATGAGTCTGGTCATGTACTGTGTGACGGTCTTATCCGTGCTTTGTATCTTATTGATCGGTATAGGTGGCTCGATCCTTGCGGGACTGCTTGTGTTCTATCCGGCAGCAGGATTTTTCGTTGTGTTCTTCACAACCGGTTTTATGGAAGTATCTTATTATACGCGAGTCCCTGCATTATGGGCAGGATTCGGCAGAGCTATTAATAATATCGGAGCCGGTATCATCGGCTTTATCTCAACCATGTTGCCGTATACCATGTCGGTAAATGCAGATGGAAATGGAAACGGCGAGGGATTATCTCCGATGCTTCTTGCGAGTATCGTGATCCTTATTTTATTTGTGATGATCAGTATAGCGATGTTCATTTACAGTAGTCAGCTTCGCGTGAATATCATAGAGGAACGATTTGAACGTAAGGAAGATATGGATGGGCTTACGGTGGAAGTTGCATCTGCAACAACGGGTTCTGTATTTGATTCGGTTTCAGGAAAACACGACAATGAATCGGAAAATGTGATAAAAGAGTCGGACAGTACAGACGCTGTTGATTATTTTGCCCGATTTGCAGAGAAATATCGTCTGACAGACAGAGAGCAGGAAGTGTTAAGAGAACTTCTGGAATCGGATGAAAGTGTGCAGAATATTGCAGGAAAGCTGTATATTTCAAGGACTGCGCTCTATAAACATATCTCATCGCTGAATGAAAAGACAGATACAAGGTCAAGGATCGGCTTGATCCAGTTCTATTATGCGTGGAGAAACCGATAAAGGTATAAATAAATGAGATCATCCTATGAAATAGGATCAGATTCAAGCCTATATGATGATCAATCCTGGAAGATGTGAGTCCTGTTAATAAAAACTTACTTTTGAATGGATTTATGTGACGATATTGCACTAAAATATAAAAAAGAACAAATGTAAACTTATAAACCGCCGGTTTATCAGATATACTTCATGGCATAGTATAACCATGAAAGGAGGAAATGGGTATGAAACATTTCAAAAAGGTATCTCTGATGCTGGCGGTTTTGTGTATGTGGGTTGGATGTGTGCTGACCGTACAGGCAGCAAACGGACCAAATACAGGAGAGTATAGTGCAGCGTATATCAATATTTATGATCGGGGTGGAACGAATACAAATCATTTTGTATATGTTACAGGTTCACAAAAAGCAGAGACTGTAAAAGGGGCAGTTTATGATAAGAAGACGAATACTTTAACGCTTACGAATTATAAACACCCAACGATGTCAATCGAGGCAAATGAGATGGGGGATGACTTCAAGATCAAGCTGGTGGGTGATAACCAGATCAAGAGTCTTATTGTATGGGGCTATGGTTATGGCGGATCTGTTGAGATTCTTGGTGATGGTACTCTGACGATTAATAAGAATAAGGGAAAAAATTGTGGAATTACCATGCAGCCGGAAGGTACAAAAGCCGTTCTCAAGGTAAGCGGAAAAGCAGTTGTAGATGTCTACGCAGGCACAGATAAGATGCCGTTCTATGTAAACTCAATATCAGAGGAATATAAAAACTGTGTTGATGCAGACACAGACAAAACCTTAAAGACGGAGGCGGCATATACAGACCGGTATATTACACATCCCGTTGTATGGCTGAGTGATGAGCCTTCTGTATTTGAGGTGTACATGAAGGATGGAGATGCAAAATCCAAATATGCGATAGATATGTATGATACCAGCTATTATATCTATAAGCTGATCTATTGCAAATCCCTAAATCTTTATTATGCACATGAGATCGAACATGGATATTCGGCATTTAATCCGTTTAATATGGGATATTACAAAACCTTGGAGGAAATATCAGCATATACTTATAGAGGCAAATCCTCAGGTGAGCAGGAATACATCGAAGATAAGACCGGTAAGAAATGTATATTTGAGCTTGATATTAAGAATGGTGTGACATCTTATGTAAAATGTGACTTGATCAGCATAGGTTCGATCACTGATTCAACCGGAGAAGCAGCAGACTGGTATATCGGTCAGCCGTCTTCCGATAATGTCGTTCTTACCAAGGAGGAATGGTATAATCTCGATAAGGATGGAAGCGGATATACAGCATCCTATGTAAGAGAGCCGATCAAGGGATATGTGAACATATATGTATCAGGAACATCCTATCATCTGACAGCAAAGAAAACGACAGGATGCGAGCATAAGGAGCAGGTTCAGAGTGTAAAGAAGAAAGCAACCTTCAGTGCTGATGGAAAGCTTGTGACGAAATGCAAGTCCTGTGGCGAGACTTTATCTACAAAGAAGATCAATAAGATCAGCAATGTAAAGCTTAGCAAGAGCATTTATACATATGATAAGAAAGCGAAGAAGCCAACTGTCACGGTAAAGGATACCAAGGGCAAGAAGCTGAAAAAGGGTAAGGACTATACAGTGACTTATGCAAAAGGCAGAAAGGCTATCGGAAACTACAAAGTTACGATTCAGTTAAAGGGTAAGAAATATAATGGCAAGGAGACATTGACATTTCGGATTGCACCTGCAGGTACATCGATCAAATCGGCAAAGGCAGGAAAAACAAAGGTTACGGTAAATTGGAAGAAACAAACAAGGAATACAAGCGGCTATATTATTCAGTATTCTGCAAATAAGTCATTTAGAAATGTAAAACAGATTACGATTTCTTCAAATAAGGCAAAGAGTAAACAGATTACAAAGTTAAGTACAAAAAAACAGTACTATGTGCGGATCTGTACTTATAAGAATGTGAAGAAGAATGGAAAGACAACAAAAATCTGTTCAGACTGGAGCAATGCGGTGGCAGTAAAAACAAAATAAATTCATGAAGCGTAAATGCGGCATGGAAGGATTCCAAAGAAGTTTGAGGTTTGGGGATCTGAAATAGACGGCTGCCGGCAGATTTTTATCTGCCGGCAGTTTTGGTGTTCCTTAATCTGATTTTAAATAAAGGTACAGAATTATTGCACGCGATTCAGAAATTATGGATTGACCGGAGATATTCAGAGTAGTAAATTGTAAAAAGCCGGAAGTAAAATATCATGGGATGAGGTATATGAAATGAATTTATTATTTACGATTAATAAGGGCTTTATGGAACATCTGGATGATTGTGTACGATCAATTATCCGTTTCCCATCAGAAGGTGGGTATGATATATATGTGATTCATTCTGATCTTGATCTGAATGATCAGAAACAGTTGGAACGATATGACAAAGATATAGAGGGGAATTCCGTAACATTTCATTTCATCGATATGAAGTATCGTAAAGATATGAATTTTCCGGAGACAGACCGTTATCCGATGGAGATATATTACAGAATATATGCATCTGCATTATTACCGGAGACATTGGATCGGATCCTGTACCTTGATGCGGATATAATTGTCATTCGTTCATTGAAGGAACTGTATGAGATGGATTTTGAAGATAACTATTTTTTAGCTTGTACACATATCAGAAAGTTCTTAAATAAGATGAACCGGTTAAGACTGGGAATAGAGGAAAAGGTTCCATATATCAATACGGGCGTAATATTAATGAATCTGGATGTTTTGAGAAAAAAACAGGATTTTCACGAAGTGGGAAGATTTGTGGAAGAACACAGAAAGACATTGACTTTACCGGATCAGGATATCATTGCTGCACTGTACGGTACACATATCGGTTTGATCGATACCATGCGGTATAATTTAAGTGACAGAATGATAGCATTTTATAATATGGAACCGAACCATGAGAAGATAGATAGAACATGGGTACGCGAGAATGCAGTAATCCTGCATTACTGTGGCAAACAAAAGCCATGGAATAAAAATTATGTGGGTATATTGGATGCATTTTATCATGAATTAAAAGATGAAGAAAAATTACAGGTGAAGGAATAAATTCAGGGGAAACAAAATGGAAACAAACAGTAGTTTTTACGGCACAGAAAAGATTAATAAGATCTTTTTTAAGATCGCACCACCTGTCATGCTGGCACAGTTGATACAGGCTCTTTATAATATAGTAGACAGTTTATTTGTCGGGAAATACTCAGAGAGCGGTCTGACGGCGTTATCGATCATTTATCCTGTTCAGCTTCTGATGATCGCACTGGCAGTTGGAACAGGCGTTGGTATCAATACAAATATTGCACATTTTCTGGGAATAAAGAGGTATAAGAAGGCAGATGAGGTAGCAGGCATCGGCTTTAGTCTGGCGATCATTATGTGGATCTTATTTGCAGTAAGCTGTTATCTGCTGATGCCTGCATATGCACGGTTGCAGACAAACTCGGATACAGTAATTGCTGATGTAATTACATACGGAAGGATTGTGTGCGTAGGCAGTATTGGATTGTTTACAGAGAGCATATGGACAAAGGTACTTCAGGCAAACGGAGATATGAAGACACCGATGATCGCACAGATCACAGGAGCTATCACGAATATTGTGTTAGATCCGATTTTGATCTTTGGGCTTTTTGGTATACCAAAGCTTGGAATAGCAGGAGCTGCATTTGCAACGATCACAGGACAGGTTGTAGCGGCACTTCTTGTTATGAAGAAGGGATTTCACCGTTCTCCGTCTCTTTGCAAATATCCAGAGGATATCCGCAGGATCTATGCGCTTGGAATTCCGAATATCATCATGCAGGCAACGTATACATTTTACATATTTGGATTAAATATGATCCTTGCAGGATTTTCCGATGAGGCAGTGACAGCACTTGGATTGTATTACAAATGGCAGACATTTTTCTTTATACCACTGGGTGCTCTTCAGACCTGCATTGTACCCATCATTAGCTATAACTATGCGGCAAAGAGTATTGATCGTTGTAAACATACGATGACGGTTGCCTTTATATGGGGAATTGCATTGATGTTCATCGGAACGTTATGCTTTGAATTTATTCCGGAACCTATGCTTTCTGTGTTTACGAAGGACAGCGAAGTTATCCGTATCGGAGTGCAGGGATTCCGATTTATTGGGATCAGCTTTATACCGATGGTAGGTGCGCAGATTTATCCGGTCTTTTTGCAGGCAACCGGCGAAGCCTTTAAGAGTTCGTTTCTAACCATTATGAGAACAGTGTTCTTATTTGTACCGCTTGGATATCTGTTTTCCAGATTCGGATTTGTGTATTTCTGGCTGACTTTCCCGGTTACAGAGGTAATCACTACTATAGTAGGATTTCTGTTTTATCGAAGCTTTTACAGGCCACATAAGATGATAGTTCACGAGTAGAACAAGTGTACATGTTTGCGAATGATCAGATGTAAAAAATATGTGAATAAAATGATAATATACATGCAAAAAAAAGAAATGATGCTATAATGTGCATCAAAATATATTAATACAATCAGGAGGTAAATTATCATGGATATTAAGAAAGTTGGAATATTTGCAGCAGGTTTATTGTTTGGTACGGCAGGTATCAAGGTATTATCAAGCAAGGATGCAAAGAAGGTTTACACAAACTGTACAGCAGCGGCTCTTCGTGCAAAGAAGTGTGTTATGAACACAGCTACAACCATTCAGGAAAATGTAGATGACATTTACCAGGGCGCTAAGCAGATCAATGCAGATCGTGAAGCAGAAGAAGAGGTCGTTGTAGAAGATATTCCTGCAGAGACAGCAGGAGAAACTGCTGAGTGCGCATGTGAGGCTGCAGCAGAAAATACAGAAGCAGCAGAGGTATAAGAAAAATTTAGATAAGAGGATGAGCTGAATTGAAATTCATAATAAAAGATAAGATGAAGGGCAGACTGCGTGTACATATGTGTCAGAATCATATGTCATATGAAGAAGCTGATATTCTTTTATATTATCTGGAGTCTTTTGAACCGGTCAGCTCGGCAAAGGTGTATGACCGGACGGCGGATGCAGTGATCTGTTATACGGGAAATCCGGATATCATTATCGACAGACTTCGCAGATTTCATTATGAAGATGTAAAAGTCCCAAATGGTTATCTGGAACGAAGCGGCAGAGAGACGAATGCGATGTATCAGGAGAAGCTGATCGATAAGATCATCTTCCATTATGCAAGAAAGTGGCTTCTGCCATATCCGATATCAGCAGCTTATACAGGTCTGATGTCTGTTAAGTATATCTGGAAAGGCGTTAAGACTCTGACAAAGGGCAAGATCGAAGTTCCGGTGCTGGATGCAACATCCATTGGAGTATCTGTCTTACGAGGGGATATGAAGACTGCAGGTTCGATCATGTTCCTGCTCGGAATCGGTGAATTGCTTGAGGAGTGGACACATAAGAAGTCGGTCGATGACCTGGCACGTACGATGTCATTAAATGTCGGAAAAGTGTGGTTAAAGACAGAGAATGACGAGATATTGGTTGATTCTGATACGATTGCAAAAGGAGATCATGTCGTTGTCAATGTCGGAACGATCATTCCGTTTGACGGAACTGTCTGTGATGGTGAAGCAATGGTGAATCAGGCATCACTTACCGGAGAGTCCGTATCTGTCAGACGTACGGCAGGAAATGTCGTATATGCCGGAACAGTGGTAGAAGAAGGCTCGCTCATAATAGAAGTAAAAGAGGTATCCGGTTCCAGCCGATATGAGAAGATTGCGCAGATGATCGATGAGTCTGAGAAACTGAAATCCAATCTGGAGGGCAAGGCGGAGCATCTGGCAGACCGTTTGGTGCCGTACAGCTTAGGCGGTACGATACTTACCTATCTGCTTACAAGAAATGTAACAAAAGCCCTTGCGATCCTGATGGTTGATTATTCCTGTGCATTGAAGCTTGCTATGCCTGTATCGGTATTATCGGCGATCCGTGAGGCAGGAAACCGTAAGATTACAGTCAAAGGCGGAAAGTATCTGGAAGCGGTAGCAGAAGCGGATACGATCGTATTTGATAAGACCGGAACACTGACAAAGGCACAGCCTACAGTTGCGGGAGTCGTTTCCTTTAACGGAACAAGTGAAAACGAATTGCTTCGTATCGCTGCCTGTCTGGAAGAGCATTTTCCACATTCAATCGCAAAAGCCGTAGTGGATGCGGCAAAACGAAAAAATCTGGATCATGAAGAGATGCATTCAGAAGTAAAATATATCGTAGCGCATGGAATCTCGACAACAATTGGGGATTCCAAGGCGATCATCGGCAGTTATCATTTTGTATTTGAGGACGAAAAATGTACGATACCGGAGGGGATGGAAGAAGTATTTGAGAATCTTCCGGCGGAATATTCCCACCTCTATCTGGCAATCGATAACGAGCTTGCGGCAGCAATCCTGATCGAGGATCCGTTAAGGGAAGAATCTGCAGATATTGTAGAACGGTTAAAGTCGGTTGGAATCTCCAAGGTCGTTATGATGACCGGTGACTGTGAACGGACTGCAAAGGCGATCGCAGAGCATGTCGGTGTCGATGAATATTATTCAGAGGTACTGCCGGAGGATAAGGCTGCATTTGTAGATCGAGAGAAGGCAGCAGGCAGAAAGGTTATCATGATCGGTGATGGTATCAATGATTCGCCGGCACTTTCAGCAGCAGATGCAGGCATCGCGATCAGTGATGGTGCGGAGATTGCCAGAGAGGTCGCAGATATTACAATCGATGCGGACAGTCTGGATGAGATTGTGACATTGAAGATACTTGCAAATCTCCTTATGAAACGGATTCACAGAAATTATCGTTTTATCGTAGGGTTTAATACCGGGCTGATCGTGCTTGGAGTTGCGGGTGTGATCGCACCGACAACATCTGCACTTCTGCATAATACATCAACCTTGATGATCGGATTAAACAGCATGAAAGACATGTTGCCCGAGTTATAATAGATGTGCTATACTATCTCCATGTGTTTCAGGTGCGGAAGAAAATCTGCATTTTAGACATATGGGGATATTATTATATAGAAAGAGTTATACGAATATGCCGGAATCAAATCTTACAAAGAAAGCGATTGCATTAAGTGCAAAAGAACTGACAAAAGAGAAACCATATGACAAAATATCGATCAGTGATATCGCAGACCGATGTGGAATCAAGAGACAGACATTTTACTATCATTTTCAGGACAAATACGAACTGTTGGTCTGGATCTATTTTAATGAATTATTTGCTCCTAATATGGAGGGGATATCCTTAGAGAACTGGGATGAGAAATTAGGCGCGATCCTCACACAGATGCAGGAGGAGAAAAAGTTCTATATTAACACGATCAAACATGCAGAGGATTATATTATCCAGTATATGCTTGAGGTTGCAGAACAGACCTTTGAAGAGGCAATTGATAAGTTAGACGAGAAATCTCATCTGAAAAACGAGGAACGCGGCATATTTGCCCGGTTCTTTGCATATGGGATCTGTGGGATTATCGTTGAATGGGCAAAGGGTGGTATGAAGATGGCACCGGAGAAGCTGGCTGATTATATGAGGGAGATGCTTGAGAAGTGTAAGCAGGCAGTCTATATATCCGATCATGACAGACAGTAACAGAAGCCGGACAGACCTTGGTGAACAGACAGTACAGAAAATGATAGAATTTATCAGGTGTTCAGGCTTTTTTTATACTTATTTTAGAATGCGTTTTGACATTTCCGGATAAATGTCAAAAAAATTGTCAACCCTAAAATCTTGTATAATTACAAACAAACAAAATAATCATATTCTATGAACGGAAGCAAGAAAAAGGTTTCCGTTCATTTTTTGTATTAACGAAAGGATTGATTCTATGAACAAATTTGGAAAGGCGATCGTAAAGCTTCGTGTACCGATCTTAATTATCAGTATCCTGCTTTTGATCCCGGCAGCGATTGGTTTCTTGAAAACCAGAGTAAACTATGATGTACTTTCATATTTACCAAAGGATATCGAAACCATGAAAGGTCAGGACATTCTGGCGGATGATTTCGGAACGGGTGCTTTCTCCCTGTGCCTTGTAGAAGGGATGGACGATAAAGATGTCGTCAAATTAAAAAAACAAATGGAACAGGTAGACAATGTTGATTCTGTAATCTGGTATGACTCGATTATGGATATTGCTATTCCGGATGAGATTTTACCGAAAGATATCAGAGAGGCATATCGTAATGATGATTGCACGATGATGGCAATTATCTTTAAAACAACAATGTCTTCCGATGAGACAATGGAAGCGATCACTCAGATCAGAAAGCTTGCAAGTAAGCAGTGTTTCATCAGCGGAATGTCAGCTGTTGTAACGGATACCAAGGATCTGTGTGATAAAGAGGTTCCAATCTATGTAACCATAGCAGTTATCTTATCGCTGATCGTATTATCACTGACTATGGATTCCTTCCTCGTACCGATCTTTTTCTTATTAAGTATCGGTATGGCGATTGTATATAACTTGGGAACAAATGTATTTAAAGGAGAGATCTCCTACATAACACAGGCACTTACCGCAGTCCTGCAGTTGGGTGTAACAATGGACTACTCGATCTTCCTGTGGCACAGTTATCAGGAAGAGAAAAAAGTAAATGGCAAAGAGAATAAAGAAGCTATGGCAGATGCGATCGCTTCCACCTTCTCATCCGTTATCGGTAGCTCGATCACAACAGTAGCAGGTTTCGTTGCACTTTGCTTCATGACCTTTACCTTAGGCCTTGACCTTGGTATCGTTATGGCAAAGGGTGTCGTTATCGGTGTTATCTGTTGTGTAACCGTACTCCCATCCATGATCCTGATCTTTGATAAGCCGATTGAAAAGACCTGTCACAGATCTTTACTTCCTAAGTTTGATAAGCTTAGCAAATTTATCGTGAATAAGTACTGGATCTTCCATATCTTATTCCTGATCCTTCTGGTTCCTGCGTTATATGGTTATACACATACAGATGTTTACTATAACCTCGACAGCTCATTACCGGAAGATCTTCCAAGTATTCAGGCAAACCAGAAGCTGGAAGAAGAATTCAATATGAACTCTACACATATGATCCTGCTTGACAGCAATCTGGATGAAAAGAGTATTAATAAAGTTATTTCAGAAATTAAGAATGTCAAGGGTGTTAAGACTGTACTTGGTCTGGAATCTGTAGTTGGTCCTATGATTCCACAGAGTATGATTCCACAGGATTTGAAATCCAAGCTTGACAATGGCGAATGGAAGCTGATGTTAGTCATGTCAGAATACAAAGTAGCAAGTGATGAAGTAAATACACAGTGTGATGAGATCAATACGATTCTTCACAAATATGACAGTAAGGGTATGCTGATCGGTGAAGCTCCTTGTACAAAGGATCTGATCGAGATCACAGATAAGGATTTTAACACAGTAAGTACCGTATCCATCGGTGTTATCCTGCTGATCATCTTATTCGTATTCAAATCAGTATCGCTTCCGATCATTCTGGTATGTGTAATCGAATTTGCAATCTTTATCAATATGGGTATTCCTGCATTTACAAATACAACATTACCATTCATCGCATCCATTGTTATCGGTACGATCCAGCTTGGTTCTACCGTTGACTATGCGATCCTGATGACAACAAGATATAAGAGAGAGAGAAGTAATGGCCTTGCTAAGAAAGAAGCAGTTACAGTTGCACTTCAGACATCTATGATTTCCATTATCGTAAGTGCATTAAGCTTTTTTGCCGCAACCTTCGGTGTTGGCTGTTACTCCGAGATCGATATGATCAGTTCTTTATGTACGTTGATGGCAAGAGGAGCTATCATCAGTATGTTTGTCGTCATCTTCCTGCTTCCTGCAGCGTTGATGTTATTCGATAAGCTGATCATCCATACAACAATCGGATTCAAGGGTATTACCGGCAAACAGAAAGCAGCTTATGCCGGAGCGGGAAATGTTGATCCGGCTTCGGAACAGAAAACGGCAGATGATGATGATTTCCTGAATGAAGACAGACCATTTGCAGAGAAGAAATCCGGAAACTTTGATAACTATGATTTTGATGACAGTTACAGTGACGATGATAAATATATAGATGTAAATAATGATTCCAATGGTCCTGCTGACCGGCAGTAGTAAATTAGGAGGTAATTAGTATGAGTTATAAAAATATGAAAGCAAGAAAAAGATTTATGGCGATCGCTCTGAGTGGTGCAATGATGTTATCCGTTACAGGCTGTGGCAGTACAGCAACAGGAGATGTACAGACATTAGAGAACCCGGAGATCATGAGTAAGAGCGATGAAGAATTGTCAGATGTACTTGAGAATTCTATCGGACTTTCCGAGAATACAGACAGTGATAAAGATGAAACCGTTTACGTTATTGCTGATGCAGCAGGTAATAAGCAGGACGTTATCGTCAGTGAGTGGTTAAAGAACACAGATGGTGAGGCAACCATTAAGGATAGCAGTAACCTGACTGATATCGAGAATGTAAAAGGCGACGAGACATTTACAGAGAATAATGGAGAACTTGTATGGAAGGCAGATGGCAATTCCATTTATTATCAGGGCAAGTCAGAGGAGCAGGTTCCTGTAGAAGTTAAGGTTACTTATTATCTGGATGATCAGGAGATCACACCGGATCAGCTGGCAGGCAAGAGCGGCAAGGTAAAGATGAGATTTGAATATGTCAATAATTCAAAGAGTGGAGATGTATATACTCCTTTCCTGATGGCAACCGGTATGATCTTATCAAATGACAAATTCTCAAATATCAAGGTTGAGAATGGTCAGGTTGTAAATGATGGAAACAACAGTATCGTTGTTGGTATGGGTATGCCCGGCCTTCAGGACAGCCTGGATCTGCAGAAGTTAGATGTTGAGATTCCGGATTACTTTGAGGTTACAGCAGACTGTACAGATTTCTCTCTGGATATGACAATGACGGTTGCTTCTACCGGATTCTTATCCAAGGACAGCGATAACAAGGATCTGAAGGGTGCTGAATCTGATATCAACGAACTGGTCGACACATACAGTGAAGGTATGAATTCTCTGGTATCAGGAATCAAGGACTACACAGATGGTGTGTCTTCTATGTCAGATGGTATCTCACGGGTAAAGACCGGTGCAGATGATCTTTACAAGGGATCTCTTACATTGGCTCAGGGCGTTGACTCAGCTACAACAGGTGCAGGTACATTAAAGGCAGCATTTGAAGGTGATAATGGTGTTTTATCAGGATCAAAGCAGATCAGTGATGGATTGGCAAAGTTAAATAAGGCAGTAAAAGGAATCAACCTTCCAACCAAGACAGAATTAAGTGACAAAGAGAAATCAGCAATCAAGACAACGATCACAAATAATATTACAAATAACCTGACAGCAAACAAAGATAAGATTGCAGCAAGCGTTGACAAGGATGCAGTTTCTGCCGAGGCACAGAAGAATGGTCAGGCAGCAGCACCATCTAAGGATGCGGTTATAAAAGAGGCACAGGCAGCAGCGCCATCTGCTTCTACAGTGGCAGCTGAAGCACAGGCAGCAGCTCCTTCAACATCAACAGTGGCATCCGAAGCATCCGGTCAGTTTGCAACCTATTTCCAGAAATTTGTATCTGCATATGCACAGATGACAGGTTCTCAGCCGGATGATGCAACACTTGCTGCATTACAGGGAGCATTTGCAACTGCATATGGTGATGTATACGGAGCAGCTTATAAGTCAGGTTACGGTACAGCTTATGGTACAGCTTATACATCAGGTTATAGTACAGCATACGGCACAGCTTATACAAATGCATTCACAACCGGCTATGGTAGCGCATATGGTACAGCTTATCAGTCAGCATATGGTACAGCTTATGTAGAAGGTTATAAGTCAGGTTATGCGACAGCATATCAGGATGGTATCTCATATGGTGCAAATCTTGTACTTGGCAAGCTGAGCTCCTTCAGTTCACAGCTTACAACCTTAAAAACAAGTGTAGGAAAGCTTGCAACAGGAGCATCCACACTGAATTCCGGATTACAGAAGGTATATTCAGGAACAAAGGATCTGTATACCGGTATGGTTAAGTTAAATGGTGGTGCAGGAAGCTTGTCCAAGGGTGCAAATACTCTGAAAGAAGGAGCAGGCACATTAAAGGATGGCGCAACAAAGCTTACAGATGCAAGTGGCGATTTAAAGGATGGCAGCAAGCAGTTATCAGATGGTACAGATAAGATCGTTGATGCAGTAAATGATGCAGAAAATGATCTGGATTCTCTGTCAGAGAAGTGTGATAAGGTCATCAAGGCCGGTGAAACTTACGAGTCCTTCGGTGGAATCTCAGATGATATGAAGGGCAGCGTTAAGTTCATCATCAAGACAGATTCGATCAGCAAGTAATTAACAAATGAAAATCGTTTGCCCTATAAAAAGCATTGGTTGGATTTTGTTTACGATTTAAGACAAAAGGATACCTTGTTAGGACATCCGCAGTAGGAAAAAAGAATATAGTTTGACATAGGGGCTCCGGTTTCGCATGTTTTTCAATGAATCAATCCTTGAATATATGCCGGAGCCCTTTTAATGTGTACTAAGTGCATTTCCGGTTTTGTATTCTGAATATGCCGATTACTTCCTCCTGATAAAATCTCTACATGAGACGCACTTGTTTTTCTATTTGAAACACATGCCTGATGCGCACCTGCTCCGTGCTAACTCGATCTTCGATCTCAAACAAGCACCCGCAGATGCTGGCAATGTGTTTCACATTACGAAAAACTGCGTGAGTGTCGTCATGTAGAGGTTTTATTATACGGAAGCAACGGCAATTATGTTATATGAACCGGAAATGCCGGTTGCAACATGTAAAGGCGTCAAGCAGATTTAATGTTTAGCCGAAAATACAGCGGCTGTCATAAAAAAAGCTTGACATATATTTATATTAGATGTAACATAACGATGTTATGTGAATGGCTGTTCATGTGTTGAAATGGAATAGAACTGGTGGTGAGATGAGATGAAGGACGATCGGGAGACAAAAGAAAAGCTGCTTGCAAGCGCAGAGCATGAATTTATGGAGAAGGGCTATCAGGGCGCATCCCTCCGTAATATCTGTAAGAATGCAGGTGTGACGACCGGCGCATTATATTTCTTCTTTAAAGATAAAGATGATATATTTGCTTCACTGGTGGCACCGGTGCTTGGAAGTATCCGTACGATGATGGAAGCACATATGCAGCAGGAGTTGCAGGAGGTAAAAGGCGAGCTTCAGGAGGGGCAGGATGATTTCAGCGATGACGTCTATGCATCCCGGCGGATCATTCATGAACTGTATCAGAACTATGACCGGGTACAGCTTCTGCTGACGAAGAGTCAGGGATCAAGTCTTGCAGGATGTATTGATGAATTTGTGGCATTTACAGAGAAGAATTACCGGATGCTGGCAGACGCACAGGCAAAGGTGTGTGGAGTTTCTGCACCGGATGATTATACGATACACTGGATGGCACATATGCAGATCGATGCATTTGTCCATTTGCTGACACATGAACCTGATGAAGAAAAAGCAGTTGCCCATCTGGGAGACATATTGAAATATCTGCTTGCCGGATGGTATGCACTGTTTCAGAGAGATGAATAGATAACAAAAAGCTATGTGAAATTTTATTTTGCATAGCTAAAAAAATAGTAACAACATAACGGTGTTATGTATGCGCAAAAAATAACAGGAGGAAGCGAGTATGTATTTAGAGGTATCAGATGTAAAAAAAAGTTATGGAGAAGGTGGAAGCTACATACAGGTTTTAAAGGGAGTATCCCTTCAGGTAAAGCAGGGCGATATGTGTGTCATTCAGGGAACCAGTGGTTCCGGTAAGTCTACGTTATTGAACTGTATCGGTGGACTGGATACGATCGAGTCCGGTTCGATCAAGGTGGATGGAACCGAGATTGCAGGTATGAAAGCAGATGAATTATCCGATTACAGGAGAGATTATCTGGGATTTATCTTCCAGTTCTATAATCTGGTACCAAACCTTACCGTGCGGGAAAATATTCAGGTCTGTGAATATCTGACAGATCAGCCGCTTAATATGGATGAGTTGCTTGAGATACTGGGACTGACAGAGCATCAGAATAAGTTTCCGGCACAGTTGTCCGGTGGTCAGCAGCAGAGATGTGCGATCGCAAGAGCACTGATCAAAAATCCGAAGCTGCTCTTATGTGATGAACCGACCGGAGCACTCGATTCCAAGACATCAAGGGATATCCTGATCCTTCTGGAGAAGATCAATGCGACCTATGGAACGACAATGTTGATTGTAACGCATAATAATTCCATTAAGAATATGGTCGATCAGGTTGTGATCGTAAAGGATGGTCAGATTAGGAAAGATTATTACAATGAGACAAAGGTACCGGCAGCAGAATTGGAGGATTTGTAAGATGCAGAAAGTATTGAGAAAAAGGATTTGGAGAGATTTCAAAAGCAACCTTCCAAGATATCTGGCATTGTCCCTTCTGATCATACTTGCCATGTATCTGGTAGTCAGTCTGGTCGGCGCAGCAGAGACGATCATTCGCGGAAGTGAGAATGCTGACAGCAGACAGTGTGTTGAGGATGGAGATTTTTCATTGTTCGTACCGATGAAGGATGAGGAAATGGAAGATCTGGAAGCAGATGGTGTGTCGATCGAGCCACAGTTCTATATGGACTATGAGATCGACGAAGATCATACGCTCCGTATCTTTGCAAACAGAGATAAGATCAATAAGATTAATCTGGTAAAAGGTACACTTGCAGAAAAGAAAAATGAGCTGGTGGTAGAACGCCAGTTTGCAGAGAAGAATAATATATCATTAGGTGATGTGCTTACATTTGGCGGACGGGAATTTACCATTACCGGAATCGGGACAACACCGGATTATGATAACGTATTAAAATCTCTGGGAGATACCGGATGCGACTGCCTGCATTTTGGTACAGGATTTGTTGCAGCTGACGTATACGATACACTTCGTGCAGAAGAAAAAAGTATAAAGTCAGAGGAATATTATTATGCATACCGGTTAAATGGTGCTATGACGGATGATGAATTAAAAGACCGTCTGGAGGATCTGGAGTTCTCATCAGGAGATGTAGAGGATCCATTTTTCCAAGAATACTGGGATCGTACGATGGGAAAGAAGGACGATCTGACAGATGGTATTCAGGAGCTGTTAGATGGAGTAAAAGAGTTAAAGGACGGACTTGCTGAACTGACCGATCATAATTCAGAATTAACAGATGCATCGGGAGAAATCTTTGAGGCTTATCTGAAGGAGGCAAATAAGACCTTAAAGAATTATGGTGTAGAAGAACTGACAAAGGATAATTTTGAGACTGTTCTGCAGACTGAGATTGATGGTGCAGACAATGCAATTCTGCGTTTCTCTTATAAAGATCTGTTGTCACAGTTAAAGGAGCTTAAGGCATTTGACGATGGAATTATAGAATATACAGACGGAACAAAAGAAGCTGAAGATGGTTCCAATGAACTGCTGGATGGTATTCAGGAGTTAAAGGATGAGACAGATGATATGATCGATGACATCTTCTCAGAGGATGCACAGAACCTTATGACTTTTGTAAAGGCAGGGGATAATGCGAGAATTCAGGCGGCTTCCGGTGATCAGGAATTATACCGGAGCGTTGGTACGATCGCAGGTGCGATCCTGTTGATCCTGATCTCTTATGTATTATCAGTGTTCGTTGTACATTCGATCGATCAGGAAAGTGCCGTTATCGGTGCGTTATATGCACTTGGGGTAAAGAGAAAGAATCTGATGGCACATTATGTAACACTTCCGACTGTGATCACATTTGTTTCAGGTCTGATCGGAACACTGCTTGGATATTCAAGCCTTGGTGTGCCGATCCAGATGCAGGACTGCTACAACTATTATTCCCTTCCGGATCTGGATGTTATCTATATGCCATATCTGTTCATTTATGGAATCGTGGTTCCACCGGTTATTTCTATAATCGTTAATTCACTGGTTATCCGAAAGAGGCTGTCGAAGCCGGTTCTTACAATGATCAGGAATGAGCAGAAGGTTGGTAATGGTAAGGATATAAAGCTTGGAAATATGAGCTTCATGAATCTGTTCAAGATCCGCCAGATGCTTCGTGAGAGCCGTACCGGATTTACGGTAGTATTTGGAATGTTTGTAAGTCTTCTGCTGGCGATGATGTCACTGGAGATATATACTTACTGTGCGAATGTAAATCGTGATTATGTAAATGATACAAAGTATGAGTATATGTATACCTACAAATATCCGACAGAGGAAGTTCCAGAAGGTGGATATGAGGCATATGCAAAGACACTGAAAAAGAAAATTTACGGTTATAACTTTGACATAACAGTTATGGGACTGACAGAGAATAATCCGTTCTTTGATGTGAATCTGTCAGATTCATCCAGTAAGGTTGCGATCAGTTCTTCGATCGCTTACAAATACGGTCTGGATGTTGGTGATACTCTGACACTAAAGGATGATGAAGCAGATAAGATCTATGCATTTGAGATCGCATCTGTTGCGCAGTATGCTCCATCCTTTATGGTATTTATGCCATATGACAAGGCGCTTGAGTTATTCGACGAACCGGGGGATTATTTCAATGTTGTATTTTCCGACCATGCACTCGATGTCGAGACCGGAAGATTATATGCAACAACGACAAAGACCGATGTGAAGAAGGCTGCCGGTATCTTCTCGGATATAATGCAGGGAATGATCCTTACAATTGGAGGAGTATCTGTTCTGATCTTCATTGTTGTTATGTATCTGATGATGAAGGTTATGATAGATCGGTCTTCTTTCAACATTGCGTTGATTAAGATCTTCGGATACCGGAATAAGGAAGTGAAGAAGATGTATCTGGATGGTAATTTCTATATCATAACGATAGGGTCATTGATCTCGATTCCACTGACCAAATGGATCATGGATGTGGCTTATGAGCCTGCCTTTGTTCCGAATATTGCCTGCGGTATCGACAAGTCCTTCCCATTCTGGATGTACCTTGCCATCTTCGCAGGTATCCTGATCCTGTACTTCATCATCAACCATCTGCTGATCCGCAGAATCCGCAAGATGGTGCCTGCTGAAGTGCTGAAAAACCGCGAGTAGGAGAAAGGGTGAGAAATTGTCTCTATCAGTTACAGCTGCAAGATATATGCACTACAGAAAACATGCTCATTTTTCTATTCGAAACACATGCCTGATTCGCGTCTGTTCTGTGCAAACTCGCTCTTCGAGCTCAGACATGCACCCACAGACGCTGGCAATGTGTTTCGCATGACGAAAAATAGAGCAATTGTTTTCATAGCAGTTGCATATATCCTGTAGCTGTAGCAGAAGGAAACAATTTCTCGCTATAGCTATAAGTTATATAACTTGCTGGAAATATATATGTATTTTACTTAAAATATATAATGCTACTTTGGAAATTCAATGGACTCAGTCATTATTTAGAAGAATCAGAAATTACCATTTACAGTTGTATGATGCATACTGGCAGAAGAAAATTACAGCCATCAGTTCCCACTGTATGCTATATCACTGTTCAAAAAACAATTGCTCAGTTTGTCTCTATTTGAAACGCATGAGATAACTGCCAGTTATTACGATATGAATATATCATTGTGCAGAAAATTATTACTCGCTTTTTCGTTATTTAAAACACATTGCCAGCAACTGCGGGTGCATGTTTGAGCTCGAAGAGCGAGTTTGCACAGAGCAGTTGCGAATAGGGCATGTGTTTCAAATAGAAAAACGAGTATATTTTTGCACAATGATATATTCATACCTATACAACTGGCAGTTGTCAGAAAAAGTGGGTCTGTGGTAAACTGGCAGTGCAGGCAGTTGCCTGCGGATAGTATATATCAGGAGGATATTACATGATATTAATAAAGAACGGTAGGGTCGTTGATCCTGTGACAAATACAGATCGGAAGCTGGATGTGCTGGTTGATGGTGCGGTGATCACAGAAGTGGAACAGCAGATAGATCTGGAAGTATGCAGGGAAAAGTATGGTACAGGTGATGTTCGCGTGATCGATGCGGAAGGTCTGGTGGTTGCACCGGGGCTGGTCGATACACATGTACATTTCAGAGATCCGGGCTTTACTTATAAAGAGGACATCGAGACCGGAGCAGAGGCTGCCGCTTATGGCGGATTTACGACGGTTATCTGTATGGCAAATACAAAGCCGGCAGTTGATAATGTAGAGACACTTGAGTATATTCAGAGAAAAGGGGAAACAACCGGGATCCATGTGATCCAGACGGCGACCGTTACAAAGGATCTGAAGGGAAAAGAACTTGTAGATATGGAACTGCTGGCAGAACATGGTGCTGCCGGATTTACAGATGATGGTATCCCGATCATGGATGAAGAAGTTTTAACGGAGGCAATGCTTCGTGCGAAAGCGCTTGATCTGCCGATTAGTCTGCATGAAGAAGATCCTGCATTTGTAAAAGGTGCAGGTGTGAATATGGGAACGGTATCCGAGCAGCTTGGTTATGGTGGGGCTTCCAGAACAGCAGAGGATGTCATGGTCGCAAGAGACTGTATCCTTGCACTTCATACAGGGGCATCTGTCTGCATCCAGCATATCAGTTCCGGAAATTCCGTTGAGTTAGTAAGACTTGCAAAGAAGCTTGGTGCGGATGTCCATGCAGAAGCAACACCACATCATTTTACACTGACAGAGGATGCGGTTCTGACCTATGGAACAATGGCAAGAATGAACCCACCGGTCAGAGAAGAAGCAGACCGGTTGAAGATTATTGAAGGTATTCAGGACGGCACGATCGATATGATCGTAACCGATCATGCACCGCACAGTGCAGAAGAAAAGGCACGTCCGATGGCACAGGCACCGAGTGGGATCACAGGCCTTGAGACATCACTGGCACTGGGAATCCGTTCACTGGTACAGCCGGGCTACATCACACTTATGAAGCTTATGGAGCTGATGAGTAAGAACCCGATGGAGTTCTACCGGATGACACCGGGCAGCATCCAGGCAGGAGCACCGGCCGATATTGTGATATTTGGAGAAAATGAAGAATGGATCGTTGAACATTTCCATTCCAAAGCCTCGAATTCACCGTTTCTTGGCTGGACACTTCCGGGAAAGCTTCATTACACGATCTGCAACGGTAAGATCGTAGCAGAGAACTAGAACACAGGGGATACGGGTACATACAGGGAATCATACATTTTTTTGCACAGGAGGAAGAAGAAATGGCAAAAGAATTAAGATGGGCAGTACTTGGTACAGGTGTAATTGCAAATGAAATGGCACAGGCACTGGAACAGATGGGTAAATCCTTATATGCGGTAGGAAACCGTACCCATGAGAAGGCAGTTGCATTTGCGGAGAAATATCATGTAACAAAGGTATATGATGATTTTCATGAGATGTTTACAGATCCGGAGATCGACATTATCTATATTACAACGCCGCATAATACCCACATTGAATTCCTGAGACAGGCACTTGCAAACGGCAAGCATGTATTGTGTGAGAAGTCGATCACGCTGAACAGTGATGAATTAAATGAGGCATTGCAGATCGCAGAGGAGCATCATGTGATACTGGCGGAAGCCATGACGATCTGGCATATGCCATTATATAAGAAATTATGGGAGATCGTATCATCCGGTGAACTCGGAAAGGTTCAGATGATACAGTTGAATTTCGGAAGCTATAAAGAATATGATATGAATAATCGTTTCTTTAACATCAATCTTGCCGGTGGTGCATTGCTTGATATCGGAGTATATGCACTCAGTCTGATGCGTAGCTTCATGGCAGAGACACCGGATCAGGTGATGAGTCAGGTGCGGTTCGCACCGACAGGGACGGATGAGCAGGCAAGCATCATCCTGATGAATAAAGAACAGCAGATGGCGGCTATTACGTTGTCCATGCATTCAAAGCAGCCAAAGCGTGCAATGATCAGTTGTGAAAAAGGGTATATCGAGATCATGGAATATCCAAGAGCTGATAAAGCGATTATCGTAGATGCTGCAAGCGGAGCAGTTACACCGGTAGAAGCCGGTGAAACAAAGCGTGCGCTTGAATATGAGATGCGGGATATGGAAGAAGCGGTACAGTCCGGAGATGTAAGCCGGATGCAGATGCCTTTTACCAGAGATGTCATGAACATCATGACAGACCTTCGAAAGAACTGGGGCTTAGTCTATCCGGAAGAATCAGGAAAGACGGAGTAGATCCCATTTTGATGAGGCTCCGGTCTTACGGAAGATATTCTGTAAGTGCTTCTGGATCGTGTTCTCACTGATCCCAAGAGTGGCTGCAATCTCATCGTTATTTGCAAATGAAAAGATCAGAGACAGGATCTCTGTCTCTCGTGGAGTAAGGTCATAGCCTTTTGCAAGTGCCGGGATACGGTTTGCAAGAGCGGTATGGCCTTTCTCTTTTTCCGGATATAGGATCTGTTCATAGGTTACGTTGATATGCTTGCCAAGAGAACGGAAGAAGAACATATCATCGTCTGTAAAATCCCCATCGATCTTGGTCCGAAACAGCGTCAGGATACCGGAGAATTCTCCACTGCAGATCATGCTGTACTGTAAGGAATCGTAGACATGGAATTTCTGATAACAGTGCTGATAGAGAGAAGAGTTCAGACGGACATCATCATTTACCAGATCGCTTTCTCTTACAAGCTGGGATTCCCGTACATTGTTGATCCAGAGCAGATGATCCTCACTCATATGATCGATGTAGAGCAGTTCTGCTTCATAGAAATAATCAGGAAAGCAGACCGGAGTCGGTACGATCTCAGTTCGGTTTTCCGGATTGACGGAGATAATGCTCGCATAAGTAAATGGGATCAGCAGGCGAAGCCTTGGGAGAAATTCATCTCTCAGTGCTTCATAGGATTTACATTGGTACAGCGTATATACGATATCGTTATAGATCAGAAAGTTGTTCTTTTCCATTGTGGGTCTCCTTCGCGTGAAATGATGTTGATTTTCAGGCAGATGCCAAGACTGCTTCATTTGCGTAGCAAGCCATCCGGTTGAAAGTTATATAAATACAATTATATATTGCAAAATACTTGTTTTCAAGTATATACTACTGAAAATGATTAGCATTTACCTCAAATTAATAATTGAAAAACAGTAGGAAATTGAGATAAGCTATAAAATGAAAAAGAGATCAGAGAAAGGAAGCGTTGCGGATGAAGGATAAAAAATATGTTATAACAATTACGAGACAGTTCGGAAGCCTTGGAAGACCAATCGCAAAACTGATGGCAGAACAACTGGGAATAGAGTATTACGACAGAGATATCGTGGATCAGGCAGCCAAGCAGTTGAAGCTTCCCGCTTCTGTTGTAGACGAAGAAGAAGAAAGCGCAAAGAAGATCTTCAAGAATCCGTTTTCCAGAATGGTACTTCCGCTTGGCGGTGGCACGAACAGTACCCAGGATGATATTTTTGATGCACAGCAGAATATCATACGATTTCTTGCAGAGAAAAGCTCATGTGTGATCGTTGGACGCTGCTCTGACTTTATCTTAAGTGAGATGGACAATGTGATGAATATATTCATCTATGCTCCGTACCCAGATCGTGTTGAGAATTGTGTGAATTCGATGGGACTGGAAATCGATGAAGCCCGTAAGATGATCGTAGCCGTTGATGAGGCGCGTGATTCCTATCACATGAATTATGCCGGATATAAGCCGGGAGACATCAATCATTGTGATATCCTGATCAACAGCAGCCTGCTTGGTGTAGAAAATACCGCAAAGTATCTGGCAGAACTGGTACGTGAGAAGTTTATCAGTGATTAATAAGGATTAGGCGTAATTAAAATTAAGTAGAAACTTATCATATATAATAATTGTAAATAAGTAAATGGAATTGTAAACTAAAAGCAGTTGATACGAAGGCGTATCTGTAATGTCATACGGCATTGCGGATACGCCTTTTTCGTTTTACAGGAAAAAATACAAGACAGAAAGGAAGAATGGTTATGACACATGGCTTAGTGGCACTGTTAATAGTGCTGATCGTAATTGTCGGTTCGATACTGACACATCGCTGCGAAGAATTTATGATCGGGGGTTCTCTGGTCGGCGCGGCATTATTATTTAAAGGTTCATTTCTGACACAATGGTGTACGATGCTTCAGGAGACGATTTCGGAAAATGTCTGGATCGTTGTAGTATGCGGATTGTTCGGCAGCCTGATCGCCTTACTTCAGACAGCAAAGGGAAATTATGGTTTTTCTAAGTTGGTTTCCAAATTATGTAATTCAGAGCGAAAGACATTACTTACCACATTTATACTTGGTATATTGATCTTTGTAGATGATTATCTGAACGTTTTATCGATCGGTGCCTGTATGAAGGGTGTTTATGATAAACGTAAGATACCGAGAGAGACACTGGCGTTCATGCTGGATTCCACAGGTGCTCCGGTTTGTGTACTTCTTCCGTTTTCAACATGGGCAGTTTTCTATGCAAGCCTGTTTATTGATCAGCCGAGTGTGCAGGCATACGGATTCACCTCCGGTATGAAAGCGTACTTAAGTGCCATTCCATTCTGTTTTTATCCAATTATTATATTATTGATCGTATTTTTATTCTGTATGGGAATCATGCCAAAGCTTGGTGGTATGAAGAAAGCATATAAGCGTGTAGAGGAGACCGGAAAGGTCTACAGTGATGCCAGCAGAAAGTACAATCATGAAAACCGTGCAGGTTATGAAGAAGACGGAAATATCTGGGATTTCGTTATTCCGATGGCAGTCCTTGTAGCAATCGCCATTATCACAGGTGATCTTCTTCTGGCAGTTGTACTTGCGATCGCATGTTGTATGCTGATGTATCTTCCAAGAAAGATTATAGCTGCAAATGAGTTCTTTGGTGTGATCGTAAAGGGATTTGCGGATATGCTTCCAACCCTTACCTTACTGGTACTTGCATTCTTATTGCAGAAGGTAACAGAACAGCTTAACATGACAGATTACATAATCGATCTGGCACAGCCGTTATTAACAGGCTCGCTATTCCCGATGATCACATTTATCCTTGTTGCGGCGCTTTGTTTTGCAACCGGATCCTTCTGGGGCATGAGTGCAGTCGTTGCACCGATCGTATTCCCGCTTGGCGCAGCAATCTCCGCAAACCCGGTTCTGATCATGGCAGCAATTATCTCCGGTGGTGCATTTGGAAGCCATGCATGCTTCTACTGTGATGCAACGCTTCTGTCATCGAACAGTGCAGGCATTGATAATATGGAACATGCAGTATCCCAGCTTCCATATGTTATGATCGCAGCTATGTTGTCAATCGTTGGCTTTCTGATCTGTGGATTTATAGTTTAGAGTAAAAGGGGGCATGTGATATGGCAGAATATATTATAAAGAGCCGAGCAGTATTTGATGGTCGGGCGGATAGCTGTAAGCCGCTTGCTGTCTGGATCAAAGATGACAGGATAAAGAAGCTCCTGTCATATGATGAGACAAATGCCGTTCCGGCGGATGTTCCGATATACGATATGGGTGACAAGCTTGTCATGCCGTCCTTTATCGATGCACATACCCATATATTTACCGGAGCGGTAGCCGCAAGTGAATATGTATGCAACACGTTGGATGCCTGCCATTCGGAACAGGAATGTGTGGAGCAGATGGCGGCATATGTAAAGGCGCATCCCGGACAGAAGCGAATCCGTGGAACTGGATGGTTTATCGGGAACTGGACGGAGGATCGTATGCCGGACAAACGAAGTCTGGATGCATATTTCCCGGATACTCCGGTATATCTGGAATGTGCGGATGCACACAGCATGTGGCTGAATTCAGCAGCACTTGCTGAAGCCGGGATCAGACCGAACCCGAGTCTTGCAAATGGCATGATCGAGACTTACCCGGATGGAGAGCTTACCGGAATGTTGATCGAACCGGAAGCCTATGCGCCCGCCATGGAAAAGTTCATGGATTTTACGGATGAAGAAATGACAGAAATACACAGACATTTCAAACAGGTACTTGCGGAGAACGGAGTTGCAGGCTTAAGTGAGATGTTTGCAGAAGATTATACAGAAGAGACTTATAAGAAATATGAATTGCTGAAAAAGCTGGATGATGAAGAAGGGCTGTATGCAAATGTATATGTCTACACGAAGTTATTTGGCTATACCTCATTTGAAAAGTTTTTTGAGATGAAGGAAAAACTGGATTCCAGACATTTTCAGATCACCGGTTTAAAGGGGTTTATTGATGGGGTGACGGAGACTTATACCGGACTGCTCTTAGAGTCATATACAGACCGTCCGGATACCTGTGGGGAGAAACTTCCGCTCTGGCCGAGAGCGAAGATGCAGGAGGAGATCACTGCGGCAAATGAGGCAGGCATACAGGTCAGACTTCATTGTATCGCAGATGGTTCTGTGCGCATGGCGCTTGATATGTACGAGGAAGCGGGAAAAAGAACCGGAAGAAAGGATCTCAGAAATACGATCGAGCATATCGAAAATATTCATCCCGATGATATCAGGAGATTCAAGGAACTGGATGTGGTTGCGTCGATGCAGCCGTATCATCTGATCCTGTCCAATAATGACAAGATCGTGCGGCTTGGAAAGAAGCGGTGCAGATACGAATGGCCGATGAAAAGCATCACAAACACCGGAGCAGCATTTGCAGTTGGAACGGATTATCCGGTTGTAGGCTTAGATCCATTTCAGACAATCTATGCGGCTGTGACCAGAAAGGATGCTGACGGAAGATTATCCGGTCAGAATCCGTGGGAAGTCATTGATATGGCGACAGTCTTAAAAGGATATACTTACGGAGCCGCTTACGTCTATCAGGCAGAAGACCGAACCGGTTCTATCGAGGCAGGCAAATGCGCAAATCTTATCGTGCTGGATCAGAATCTGTTTACGATCGATCCGGAGATGATACCGGATACCAAAGTGCTATGGAATATATTTGAGGGTCAGACGATATATGACAGACTGAATAATCTGGCAGGTGCGAGTGGAATATAAGCCGTTGAAAACAGACAACCGGCGGAAGATAGATTTGGCAGATGTAAGTAGAAGGTAAGCCGGAAATCAATGGCAGAAAATATAGGATAAAGAAATAAGATGTTCTGATAACAGGAGGATATGAGTATGAGAAAGGTAAAGGTAGCAGCTACACAGATGAGCTGTAGCTGGAATAAAGAAGAAGTGTTGGATAAGGCAGAGAAGCTGGTTCGGGAGGCAGCAGCAGAAGGAGCAAATATTATCTTGTTACAGGAATTATTTGAAACTCCGTATTTCTGTCAGAAGCAGAAATTTGAATATTTTGATCTGGCAAAGCCGCTTTCAGAAAATGCAGCAGTAAAACGATTTACCGAGGTTGCAAAAGAGCTTCAGGTTGTTCTGCCGATCAGCTTTTATGAAAAGGCAGGAAATACAGCATTTAATACAATAGCGATCATTGATGCAGATGGAACGATCCTTGGAACATATCGTAAGACCCATATCCCGGATGGACTTCCATATGCGGAGAAGTTTTATTTTACACCGGGAGATACCGGATTTAAGGTATGGAAGACAAAATATGCAGATATCGGCGTTGGCATCTGCTGGGATCAATGGTTCCCGGAGGCTGCCAGAAGCATGGCACTTCTTGGTGCAGAGCTGTTGTTCTATCCGACTGCGATCGGAAGCGAGCCTACATTAAATGTTGATTCCAAGTCACACTGGCAGCACGCGATGCAGGGACATGCAGCAGCCAATATCATGCCGGTGATCGCATCGAACCGTATCGGAACCGAGACGGACGATGAATCCTCGATGACATTTTATGGTTCTTCCTTTATCGCAGATCAGACCGGAACGATCGTGGAGGAGGCAGACCGTGAGACAGAATCTGTACTTATCCATGAATTTGATCTGGATGCGATCGCACAGATGCGTAGAGAATGGGGTGTGTTCCGTGACCGCAGACCGGAGATGTACGGAACGTTGATGCATCATTAATATGACTTTTATAGGATAGCCGTTATTTATGAATAGCTGATATTCACAAATGATCATAAAAGCAAAAATATTTCAAAGATATTTTATGTATAAGATCACGCACACAAGTTCAAGAATGAAGATTGCAGGAAGCCCAATGTAGAATTTGGGCTTCCTGATTTTATGTCGGAATAACAGCATACCAAGAATCGCACCAAAGATTCCGAACACTCCGGCGAGGATCAGGTGGGCTTCCGGGATGCGCCACTTGTGGTGGATGGCTTTCCATTTGTCGATGCCATACAGGAAAAATACGATCAGATTGATCAGGATATATGTACTTAAGAATAAATGATCTTTTATCAGTTCAAATAACATATGTGGTTGTACTCCTTTCATCCGTACAGACTGCTTTCACAGAGAAGAAGTTCGTTCCTTCGCAGTTTCCAGTCAAGCAGATTTTCATTATATGCATTTTAAGATGATTTTTGTGGATTGTCTATATTTATATTCTTGAAGCCTGTTTGATACGGGCTTATAATGATGCATAAAATAAGAAAGAAGGACGAAAGATGAATATACAGATCAGAGAATATAAAGATTCAGACATACAGGAGATGAACCGCATCTGGAACCGTGTGGTAGATGATGGAGTTGCTTTTCCACAGGAGGATGACCTGACAGAGGAGACAGGCAGGGGATTCTTTGCAGGCCAGACCTATACTGCGGTGGCAGAGGATACAGACACAGGAAAGGTGCTCGGACTTTATATCCTGCATCCAAATAATGTCGGACGCTGCGGTCATATCTGCAATGCCAGCTATGCGGTAGATGCGGATGTAAGAGGACTTCATATCGGAGAGAAGTTGGTGTCTGACTGTCTGGTACAGGCAAAGGCGTATGATTATCTGGTGCTGCAGTTTAATGCGGTGGTGGCTACAAATGTGCATGCAAGACACCTCTATGAGAGGCTTGGATTTACGCAGCTTGGAACGATTCCGGGTGGTTTTCGCATGAAGGATGGACATTATGAGGACATCTGCCCATATTACTTTGACCTGCGTGAACTTGGCAGATGATCGTTGTTAATTGAAAATTGATTTCAGACATGGAATGTCGGTCAGATAATATAATGCAAGACAGTAAAGATTTCTATTCGGTTCGTGCACTGATTTGTCAGCAGTCGCCCAAACTTGTCCTTATGGACTCAAACATGGGCTTGATGCTGACGGTTAGCACAAACCTCATAACGAAATCTTCGCGATATCTTAACATTTTATATTGCTTTTATTTTGTATCGGAACATTTAAAATATTAGCATGCTGCAATTATCTTATCTGCCAAGTCTTTATGGATCAAAGTAATATGTTTAATAAAATATAATTTAAGAGCTAAGACAGTATGTGGCAGAAATATATAATGAAGAAAGCAGGATGTTTTCTTTACACAAGTCAATTAAAATGGTAAAATAATTAATGTGCGTAATAAGAACGATATAATTTATTTGATGTGTCAAATAAGACTTTAGAATAGAAATCAGGATAGATAATCATGTTTAAATATAGATTTTTTCAGGTGATCCTTGCGATCGCAGTTGTAATGCTGATTGTGTCGTCTGCGGTGTTTATCTCATTCCAGGGAGTGAATATCAGTGAGGCAGAGTACACATCAGAGATGACCGGACGAACATTTGAGACAGATGGAGCAGATGGTTCGGAAACTGCTCTGACGGAGTTCGAGGCGTGGTTGGAGTACAGTATCATTGCGGATGGACTGAAGGAAACCGGAAATAATGTTGATTTTGATAAAGGAAATGTGAAGCTTTACGACTATAACCTGACGCAGCTTAGACAGTTGAAGAAGGTGAAGGATGAGGCGAAACGAATGATGTTCCTGTCGGTGATCCTGCTTATCATAGGATTTCTGGCAGTAAAGAAAAGACGAATGTATGAATGTGTCGTATGGGGCGGCGTTGCAGCAAGTGTGATCGGAATGGTATCGCTGATCCTGCTTGCGGTATCCGGAAGCGGCATTTTCTATGGTGTTCGTGAGATGGTATTTAAAGGCAGGTATGATGTATTTTTCTCAGGGGATGACAGACTGATCTCGCTGATCCCGGATAATCTGGGACTTCGGATGTTCTTGATCTATACAGGAGTGATACTTGCCGGACTTGTTATAACGATCATAGTACGACTGATAAGCTGGCGAAAGACACAGCCACACAAATTCTAATATATTCAGGAGGGTTATATGAACAAGAGAATCAACGATTGGATCAACTGGGTACTGTATGATGAACTGATCGCAGGTAAATTGAATGCACCAAAGCATCTGCTGGGTATTCATGAATATGGGGAAGGACAGATCATCACAGCCTATCGTCCACATGCGGTGGAAGTGAAGGTTACATCCAGAACAGGTAAAAAAGTTCATACGATGGAGAAGGTAACGGATGAGGGCTTCTATGCGATCTTTTTCCCTAAGAAGGAATTTAGCGGAACAAAATACAATCTGGTAACAACTTATGAGGATGGAACGACGGTTACGACAGCAGATCCATACGCATTTGACAGCCAGATTTCAGATTTTGATTCTTATTTATTTGCAGAGGGCAAGCACTACGAGATCTATAATAAATTTGGAGCACATCCGATGACGATCGATGGCGTAAAGGGAACTTATTTTGCGGTATGGGCTCCGGACGCGCGGAGAGTCAGCGTTGTCGGCGATTTCAATATGTGGGATGGTAATTTACATCCGATGCAGCTTCGACCAAACGGTGGAATCTATGAGCTGTTTATTCCAAATGTGCTTTCCGGCGCAGTATACAAATACCAGATTCTGACCCGTTATGATGAGATTTTATATAAGAGTGATCCATACGGAAATCAGGCACAGATGCGTCCGGACAATGGTTCGGTTGTTGCAGATCTGACGACCTACAAGTGGAAGGATACCGCATGGGTAAATAAGAGAAAAACCTATAGCAGAACAGATCGCATGAAGATGCCGATGACCATCTATGAGATGCATCTCGGTTCATGGAGAAAGAAAGTTGAAGACGATGACAGCGGCTTCTTCAGTTATAGAGAGTTAGCTCCGATGGTTGCGGATTATGTAAAGGATATGGGCTATACACATGTGGAGATCATGGGTATCGCAGAGTATCCGTTTGATGGTTCATGGGGCTATCAGGTAACGAATTATTATGCACCGACATCCAGATACGGATCGCCGGAAGATTTCATGTATTTTATTGACTATTTACATAGTAAGGGAATCGGTATCATCTTAGACTGGGTACCTGCACATTTCCCGAAGGATGCACACGGGCTTGGCAGATTTGATGGTATGCCGCTCTATGAGCATCCGGATCCAAGAAGGGGCGAGCACCCGGATTGGGGTACTTATATTTTCGATTATGGCAGAGCAGAGGTTGCAAACTTCCTGATCGCAAATGCACTTTTCTGGGTAGAGAAGTTCCATATCGATGCGTTACGGGTAGATGCTGTTGCATCCATGTTATATTTGGACTATGGTAAGCAGGATGGACAGTGGCTTCCAAATGAAAATGGCGGCAATGAGAACCTGGATGCAATTAAGCTGCTGCAGAATATTAATGCAGTTATGGAAGAAAAGAATCCGGGAGCATTCCTGATCGCAGAGGAATCAACTGCATGGGCCGGTGTGACTGCTCCGGCATCCATGAACGGACTTGGTTTCCTGTTCAAATGGAATATGGGATGGATGAATGACTTCCTCGAGTATATGAAGATGGATCCATATTTCAGAAGCTTTAACCATAACAAGCTGACCTTCAGCTTATCCTATACATATGCAGAGAATTATGTTCTTGTCATTTCACATGATGAGGTCGTACATCTGAAATGTTCAATGATCAATAAGATGCCGGGAAGCGAACCTCAGAAATTTGCAAATCTTCGTCTGGCATATGGTTATATGTATGGTCATCCGGGCAAAAAGCTGTTATTCATGGGTCAGGAATTTGCACAGCCGCGCGAGTGGAGCGAGGCAAGAAGTCTTGACTGGTTTGTCCTTGACAATCCGTTGAATCAGGGTGTACAGCGTTGGGTAAAAGCGTTAAATAATCTGTACAATGCGAATGATGCGTTATATGCAAATGACAGCGATGTGATGGGCTTTGAGTGGATCGACTGTGACCATCCGGATAAGGGTGTGGTTTCATTTATCCGCAGAGGTTCTACCCCGAATAAGCAGTTGTTATTTATCTGTAATTTTGTACCGGTTGAATATGAGAATTACGAAGTCGGAGCACCTTGCTTCACAACATATAAAGAAGTCCTGAATTCCGACGACGTACAGTTTGGCGGAGCAGGAAGATTAAACAGTGGTAAGATTAAGGCAATCGATAAGAAGACAGAACGTATGCCTTATTCGATCAGTGTAACAGTACCGCCACTTTCTACTGTTGTTCTGGAATATGATTACACCGATGTAACACCGGAGGATATTCTGAAGAAGAAAGAGGCAGAAAAGAAAGCGGCAGCAGCAAAACGCGCGGCTGAGAAGAAAACGGCTGCGAAGAAAACTGCAACGGAAAAGAAGGATGTAGAGACGACGAAAGTTGTAAAAAAGGAGCCGGAGAAGAAGACGGCTGCGACAAAGACAAAAGAAACAGTAAATAAAACGAAGCCTGCACAGACAAAAGCGGCAGTTTCAAAGAAGACTACTAAGAAATAATAAAAAATGCTGGATCGTACTTGTGCGGTTCAGCATTTTTTGTAGGCACAAGGAGAAGACATGAAGATAGAAAAAGTTAGTACAGCGGATGCGGAGGAGCTTCTCGCCATTTATGCACCCTATGTAGAAGAAACAGCAATATCATTTGAATATGAAGTACCATCTGTAGATGAATTCAGGAACAGGATCGAGCAGATCTCAGCAAAGTATCCATACATAAAGGCAGTCGTGGATGGGAAAATCGCAGGCTATGCATATGCAGTCAGCTTCAAGGACAGAAGGGCATATGACTGGTCAGTGGAAACAACGATCTATATCCGAAAAGACTGCAGGCAGATGGGGCTTGGCAAAGCCCTATATGAGAATCTGGAAAAACTACTGGAGGAAATGGGAATCCTGAACATGAATGCCTGTATCGCAAGTCCGGCAGCAGAGAGCGGACATCTGACGGATGACAGTTACAGATTTCATAAAAAAATGGGTTTTACGCTGGTTGGGCGTTTTCATAACAGCGGCTATAAGTTTGGCGAATGGTACGATATGATCTGGATGGAGAAGATGATCGGCGAGCACAAGAAGGATATGCCGGATGTAAAATTTGATCGATGAAAAAGAAATATATAAAAAACACTTGCAAAAAGATAATCCAAGCAATATAATACAGGAGAAGTGCAAAGAGGCACAGAGCGAGAAGCTCTGTGCCTCTTTAGTTTTTCAGGTATTAAGTTTTAGGAGGAAATTCAAATGAAAACAGGTACAGTAAAATGGTTTAATGCAAAAAAAGGATATGGATTTATCAGCGATGAGAATGGTGATGACATTTTTGTACATTTCTCGGCTTTAAATATGTCTGGTTTCAAAGTATTGGAGGAAGGCGACAAAGTTGAGTTCGAAGTAATTGAGGGAGAAAAAGGACCTCAGGCTGCAAATGTAACAAAGCTGTAAGCTGATACACAATGAAGATACCTCATGACGGATCATCGGTACTCGGAATTTTGAAAACCGATGATCGTCATGGGGTATTTTTTTGCGGCTTCTTGCGGAAATCATGATTATATATTAGAATAGCGGCACAGGAGAAAGAAAACATGAACAATCCAATAAAAGAATTAACAAAAAAGGAATGGATCATCTGGTTAGGATCTGTATGTATTGTATGCATATCGAATCTGCTGACAACAGATTTTGATCTGCTGACGTTTATAGCGGCCCTGATCGGGGTAACTTCATTAATCTTTGCAGCAAAGGGAAATGTATGGGCACAGATACTGATGGTGATATTCAGTATCCTTTATGGGATCATTTCCTACCGGTTCCATTACTGGGGCGAGATGATCACGTACCTTGGCATGACAATGCCTATGGCAATCTGGTCTACGATCACATGGCTCAGAAATCCGTCCGGCGGAAACGGAAATGTCGTAAAGATCCAGAAGCTGAACCGGAAGCACATCATAGGGCTTATTATATCCGGCGTGATCGTAACGGCAGTATTTTATTATATTTTAGTTGTATTCGATACCCCGAATATTATATTCAGCACCATATCGATCGTAACCAGTTTTCTGGCAGCGGCACTTACGATGCTCCGTTCCTCGTATTATGCAGTATGGTATGCGGCAAATGATATCGTGCTGATCATTTTATGGGTGCTTGCCTCGATGAAAGATCCGGTATACATACCGGTTGTAGTAAACTTCAGCATATTCTTCTTGAATGACCTCTATGGCTATGTAAGCTGGAAACGCCGGGAAAAGATCCAACTGTAAAAGAATTTTTACCGAATGAATAGCATAGGCTGTTCAGAAATTTTCACCGCGGGACCTGCAACATGCTCCTGTAATATAACTTACTGCGGTTTCTATTCGCTGCACATGCCCGATTCGTAATACTCCTGTGTCAACTCGTTCTTCGGACTCAGACAGGCACCCCGGATTACTGGCAATGTGCATCTCATAAAGAAATCCTCGTAAATGTTATATTACAGGGGCATATTGCAGGTCCCGCGGTGAAAGATTTCAGCAGTGCTATATGCTATTCATCCGCTAAATTTTATACCCTTATATGGTCTCTGATGTAATATTAGACAGATAAAAACAGAATCCCAGGTTCAGCAGTTTTACTGTTCATGAAGCAAGCCTTTCCGAATGTCGGTACTTGGCGAGCTGCCGTTAGGCAGGGAGCCTTAGTACCGCTACATGAGGAATAGAGTGCAAACGACTTGCGTAATGAATATGTAGAACTGCTGAACCTGGGATTCGTCCGTTATTCGTCCGTTATTCATCCGTTATAATATCAGTTCTTCGAACAGCGGAACAGCAGATCCTCCCAACGGCGATCCACTTCCTCCTGATACTGGACAAGCAGATGCTCATTTTCAGGCTTGAACAGATGCTTGAAACGTCCCTGTGTCCGTAAGAAGTCCTCGATCGGAAGCTTCTTCTTAGGAGAATAGCTTAAGATCCATTTGCCTTCGATGACTTCAAATAAAGGCCAGTAGCAGGTCTCAACCGCCAGCTTACAGATATCCATGATCTGTTCGGTAGGATAACGCCAGCCACGAGGACAAGGAGCCATAACATTTAAGAAAGCAGCACCCGGTGTGTAGATGGCTTTTTCGGATTTCTCATAGATATCACGCATATTACCAAGCAGAGTAGTCTGACCGACATAAGGGATATCATGAGCTGCCATAACCTGTGCCAGATCCTTACGGTTCTGCATCTTACCGTTTGACTGGGAACCGACAGGAGTGGTAGTTGTATCTGCATACATCGGAGTCGCAGAAGAACGCTGGATACCGGTATTCATGTAAGCACCATTATCGTAGCAGACATATACCATGTCATGACCACGCTCCATAGCACCGGATAAAGACTGAAGACCGATATCATAAGTACCGCCGTCACCGCCAAATGTTATGAATTTGTATGTTTCATCTAATTTACCTTTTTTCTTTAATACATGATAAGCAGTCTCTACACCGGAGAGGGTAGCACCTGCATTTTCAAATGCATTATGAATGTAACTGTCTTCATAAGCAGTATATGGATACATGAAGGTGGAAACCTCCAGACATCCGGTAGCATTACCGATAACTGCTTTGTCACCCTCATGAAGGGCACGGAGTACATTACGAACTGCGATCGTACCGCCGCAGCCTGCGCACATTCTATGACCCGGAGCAAGACGCTCAGGCTTGTTCATTACTTCTTTAAAATTATATGCCATTTTGTCTTACCTCCTTACTTTCTAAGCCCAATATACTGATACTGTGGAATGGTCTTGCCCTGCTCGATCATTTCCTCTAACTGGTTAAATACATCAGTTGCTTCCACTGTTGTATAATCTCTGCCGCCAAGACCGTAGATATAGCTGACCGCCTTTGTAGAAGCTCCGATATCATATAGGTGCTCCTTGATCTCAGCGGATAAAGGACCGCCACCTGCACGGAAGCCTTCGGAACGGTCTAAGATTGCAACTGCTTTTGTATGAGCCAGCGCTTTTGCAATCTCTTCACCGGGGAATGGGCGGAAGACACGGAGCTTTAATAAGCCGACCTTTTTGCCCTGTGCGCGCAATGCATCGATTGCTTCTTTTGTCGTTCCTGCTGCGGAACCGATCATAACGATCGCGTAATCAGCATCCTCTAATTTATATTCCTCAAAGAAGCCGTACTGTCTGCCGGAGATCTTTGCAAAATCATCCGCAACATCCAAGATCACCTGCTTGGCATTCTTCATAGCTTCGTTCTGGTTCATTTTGGATTCCATATAGAATGGAGAAGTTGCATATGGACCGACTGCCATAGGCATCTTTGGATTCAACAGGTACTGTTCCGGATTATATTCACCGACAAATGCTTTTACCTTATCATCCTCTAACAGTTCGATATTCTCAACTGCGTGGCTGGTGATGAAACCATCCTGACAGATCATGATCGGAAGACGGACATCCTTGTGCTCCGCGATCCGGTAAGCCTGTACGAAATTATCATAAGCTTCCTGATTATTCTCTGCATAGATCTGGATCCATCCGGTATCTCTTGCACCCATACTGTCTGAGTGGTCGCAGTTGATATTGATCGGGCCGGATAAAGCTCTGTTTACAAGAGCCAGTGCGATTGGCAGACGGTTGGAAGCTGCAACATAGAGCTCCTCCCACATCAGCGCCATACCGCAGGATGAGGTTGCTGTTAAGACACGGCAGCCGGCAGCGCTTGCACCGATCGCAGCACTCATAGCACTGTGCTCACTCTCGACCGGAATAAACTCTGTGTCAATCTCACCATTTGAAATATATGTAGAAACAAACTGTGGAATCTCTGTAGAAGGGGTGATCGGGAATGCCGGCATGACATCCGGGTTGATCTGCTTGATTGCATAAGACACCGCTTCATTTCCTGATAAACGTTCTCTGATACCCATTTATTTGCCCTCCTTCATCGTAATAGCACCAAACTTACACTGATAGGCGCAGATACCGCAGCCCTTGCAGTGGTTCAGATCGAAGTCAAGACGTTTGCCGCCTACGACAGGGATGCAGCTGTCCGGACAGACCGGTGCACATAACAGACAGTGTACACATTTGCTCTCATTTATGACAGGAGTAGCAGTTCTCCATTCACCTGTGTTAAATGCTTTGGAAGTACCACCGCCGTACACATGGTTACCGGGTGTGATTTCTGTATATTTACTTTTCTCATGTATTCTGCTGATATCTGTTCTCATTACTTGGTTACCTCCTTAAATGCAAGCTCAAGGGCTTTCATATTTCCATCGATAACCTCAGGCTTCTTTGCGAATTTGTGCTGATAGGAAAGTCTCATATCTGCAAGGAAATCATCCTGCTCCATGATACCGCTGACTGCAACGATAGCAGCAAGCATAGGAGAATTCGGGAAGTTCCTGCCGAGTGTCTGCATCGAGATCTCCCGGGCATCTAATGTATAAACTTTTCCTTTGTAGCCATTTAAATGAGGACGAACCTCATCCGGTGTCTTTGGGGTGTTAATGACGATTGCACCATCTTCTTTTAATCCGGCGGTTACATCCACGGATTCCAAGAGGGACTCGTCAACGACAACAACATACTGTGGGGTGTAGATATTGGAATGAACGCGGATCGGATCGCTGCTGATTCTGTTATAAGCAGTGATCGGTGCACCCATTCGCTCCGGACCATATTCCGGAAAACCCTGAACGTATTTTCCTGTTTTAAAAGCTACGTCTGCAAGCAGCAGAGCAGCAGTTTTGGCACCCTGGCCGCCCCGGCCATGCCATCTGATCTCAATCGTATCTTTCACTTTTTAATCTCTCCTTGTGACTATAAACGCATCGATATGTCAGAATGAATATAGAAATGATTTCCCTTATGATTTCAGACAAATAGAAGGTTTATTGAAAAAATTTCTTAATAAAACGTAGACTTTTTTATTATATCATGTATAAATAAGAAGTAAATAAAAATTTTTTTGTAAATAAGAGAAGAAATTTGAACGAATAAAAGACGGAAAAGTGCAGGTGATAGGATTTTGTAATAGTGAAAAATGAGGTATAATGAATCGTATCAAGAATGTAAAAAAAGAGGAGAGAAAAATGTCAAAAGGGAAAAAAGTAAAGATCGTAATTGAGGGAATCATTCTGTTGTTTATTGTTTACTGTGTCGTTTTAAAGATGCTGCCGGTATCGACAGGAAGACTGTCAACATACGAAGAGATCAATGATGCAGTAGCAACAGCCGCTTCAAGGTATAAGAATACGGTTACGCTAAAGACAACAGGGGAACCGTATATGGATTATCAGTCGGTCCTTGACAAGTTGATGGAAAAGAATATGTATGCAGGTGGAGAATTCTATGCATTTTCTTATGTATATACGCCGGATTCAGGTGGAGAAAAAGTAGCGGTAAAGATCAATCATATGAGCCGGTTAAAAAGCTTTCTTGTATTTATCCGTTCCGGACAGATTTCGGGGAAGATAAAGGGGCTGTCAGATTACGAGAAGGTGAAAGCGGTACATGATTATATTATCTTACATAATGAATATAACCGCTCATCCGGTGGCGCATGTAATACTCTGTACAGAGGCGATTCGGCATGTAACGGATATGCGCTGGCATTTTATATCATTATGAAAAAAGCCGGAGTCCCGGTCACCTGTGAATATGGTTTTGGACTGGAATCCGAGCATCTGTGGAATCGGGTTCAGGTGGATGGACACTGGTATAATATCGATCTGACATGGGATGATCTTGGTGGACAGAATGTCGGATATGATTATTTCCTTAAATCTGATGCGGACTGGCAGGGACATGATCATGGCGGTTCCGATGCAGAAACCTCTATGGATGTGACAGGAAAGACGGCAGCGGAATATTATAGAATGTTCCCGAATTATAATGCGATCATGATCTGGTCGATCATCGGAGTGATCGCGGCAGGATTTGCATTATATATCTGGCTGCTTGACCGGAAGATGAAACGGAAGAAGTTAGAGAAAGCCCGTCTGGAAGCGCAGGAGGAAGCGCAGAGAATGGAAGAACTCCATAAGAGAATGCAGGTGGTTACAAGTGCATTTACAGATGAAGCGACCGTTCCGGCGAATGAAAATGCGGTCACGGACTATCAGACAGCACCATATACAACACAGATGGCAGAGAATGTAGATGAGACTACCATGAATCATGAACAACCTCAGACTGCGGGTTCTGCTGAAAGTGCTTCACAGAATAAAGGCAGTGGTGCTCATTCAGGGTTCCGGTTGAAGCAGGATGATTAAAAATATTATAATGAAAACTTTCGTCGGCATAGTTGTTCACAACTATGCCGATTTGTGTTAAAATAAACAGCGATTGACAAAATGAGAAAAAGAATCACCAACAAATTAGGAGGAAATAGAATGATTAAATTATTTGACAATGGTGCTTATCTTTTAAATGGCACAGAGCTTGTAGAAGACAATGTCGATGCAAATGCGATCCTTACACAGAAGTTAGGTACAGCTCCATCCAAGGAAGAAGCTGCAAAGAATACTATGGCATATGGTATCCTGGAGAAGCACAACACATCTGACAATATGGACAATCTTAAGATCAAATTCGATAAGATGACCTCTCATGATATAACATTTGTAGGTATTATCCAGACAGCAAGAGCTTCAGGATTGAAAGAATTCCCAATCCCTTATGTCCTTACAAACTGTCACAACTCCTTATGTGCAGTTGGTGGTACGATCAATGAGGATGACCACATGTTTGGTCTTTCCTGCGCAAAGAAATTCGGTGGTGTCTATGTTCCGCCTCATCAGGCTGTTATCCATCAGTTCGCAAGAGAAATGCTTGCAGAATGTGGCGCAATGATCCTTGGTTCCGACAGTCATACCCGTTATGGTGCGCTCGGTACAATGGCGATCGGCGAAGGCGGCGGAGAGCTTGCAAAGCAGCTCTTATGTAGAACTTATGATGTAGCTAAGCCCGGTGTAGTAGCAATCTATCTGGACGGAGAAGTTGCAAAGGGAGTAGGTCCTCAGGACGTTGCTCTTGCGATTATCGGTGCAACCTTCCAGTGCGGTTATGTTAAGAATAAGGTAATGGAATTTGTAGGACCTGGTGTTGATAAATTATCTGCTGATTTCCGTATCGGTATTGATGTAATGACAACCGAGACAACCTGCCTGTCCTCTATCTGGAAGACAGATGAGAAGATCAAGGAGTGGTATGATACACACTACAGACCGGAAGCATATAAGGAAATGAATCCGGGTTCTGTTGCTTACTATGATGGTGTTGTATATGTGGATCTGTCAAAGGTAAAACCAATGATCGCTATGCCATTCCATCCAAGCAATACATATACAATTGAAGAATTAAATGCAAACCTGATGGATATCTTAGACGACTGCGAGAAGCGCGCATTGGTTAGTCTGGACGGTAAGGTTGACTTCACATTAAAGGATAAAGTCCGTGATGGCAAGTTATATGTAGAACAGGGAATCATTGCCGGATGTGCCGGTGGTGGATTCGAGAACATCTGTCAGGCAGCAGATATCATCCGTGGAAGAAGCATCGGTGCAGATGAATTTACATTATCTGTATACCCTGCGTCAACTCCTATTTATATGGAACTTGCAAAGAACGGTGTACTGGCTGACCTGATCGAGACAGGTACGATTGTTAAGACAGCATTCTGCGGCCCTTGCTTTGGTGCCGGAGATACACCTGCAAATAATGCATTATCAATCCGTCATTCAACCAGAAACTTCCCGAACCGTGAAGGCTCCAAGATCCAGAATGGTCAGATCTCATCCGTTGCACTTATGGATGCACGTTCGATCGCAGCTACAGCAGCAAATAAGGGATACCTTACAGCAGCTACAGATCTGGATGTTGAATACAAGGGACAGAAATATTTCTTCGATAAGAGCATTTATGACAGACGAGTTTACAATGGTGTCGGCAAGGCTGATCCATCTGTTGAGATCAAGTTTGGCCCGAATATCAAGGACTGGCCTGAGATGATCGCACTGACAGACAACCTGTTATTAAAGGTTGCATCTGTTATTAACGATCCTGTAACAACTACAGATGAACTTATTCCATCCGGTGAGACATCTTCCTACCGTTCAAATCCACTTGGACTTGCTGAGTTCACTTTATCCAGAAAGGATCCTGAATATGTAGGCCGTGCAAAGGCAATTCAGGCAGTTGAGAAGAAGAGAGAAGAACTTGGATGCTTCTGCAAGGCAGATGAATCTATGAAGCCTATGATGAAAGAGATCAAAGCAAAATTTGCAGATCGTGAGATCACAGGTTCCAATACCGGTTACGGTAGTACGATCTTTGCAGTAAAGCCGGGTGACGGTTCTGCCAGAGAGCAGGCTGCTTCCTGCCAGAAGGTACTTGGCGGCTGGGCAAACATTGCCAAGGAATATGCAACAAAGCGTTACAGATCCAACCTGATCAACTGGGGTATGCTTCCATTCATCATGGAGGAAGATTTCGCATTTGATAATGATGATTATGTATTTATTCCGGGTATCCGTGAGGCTGTTCAGAATAAGGACGAGATCATCAAGGCATATGTGGTAAATAAAGACTTCAAGGAATTAGACCTGAAGCTTGGAAGCCTGACCGATGATGAGAGACAGATCATCATGGATGGCTGCCTGATCAACTACTATAAGAACAACTAAGGTATTCTAATATAATAATTTCCTTACAAGGTGAGTCCTACCTATAAGTGGAAGTTGTAAAAACGTTGAAACCGCTGCTGGTGGTTTCACAAATATGGCTATGTCTTATGACATAGCCATATTTATATTATAAGAAGGAGAGAAACAACATGATATATATAGGAAATCATCTGTCGTCCTCCAAAGGCTTTGAGGCGATGGGAAAGGCGGCATTAAAACTTGGTGCAAATACATTTGCATTTTTTACAAGAAATCCAAGGGGCGGAAAGGCGAAAGAGATCGATCCGGCAGATGCGAAACGGTTACGTTCCCTGATGGAGGAACATCATTTTGGAAAACTGGTCGCACATGCACCATATACGATGAATGTCTGTGCAGCAAAACCGGATATTCGGGAGTTCTCATGTAATATCTTAAAGGATGATATGGAGCGGATGGAGTATCTTCCGGGAAATTATTATAATTTCCATCCGGGCGCACATGTTGGTCAGGGAGCAGAAGAAGCCATACCGGTAATTGCCGATGCATTAAATCATGCGATCAAACCGGATCAGAGTACAGTCGTATTACTTGAAACAATGGCAGGCAAAGGCTCGGAAGTCGGAAGAAATTTTGAAGAACTGGAACGTATCATAGAGCTGGTTGACTGCGAGGATAAGATCGGGGTATGCTTTGATACCTGTCATACATGGGATGGTGGCTATGATCTTGTGGAAGATCTGGATGGTGTACTTCACACGTTTGATCAGATCATCGGACTTGACCGCTTAAAGGCTGTTCATCTAAATGACAGCATGAATGTGAGAGATTCACACAAAGACCGACATCAGAAGATCGGAGAGGGAGAGATCGGAGCAGAAGCATTAAAACGGATCGTAACGCATCCATTGCTTGAAGGCAGGCCATTTATCTTAGAGACACCAAATGATGATGCAGGATATGCAAGAGAGATAGCAATGATAAAGAGCTGGGCGGATGAAAGCATGGAGTAATTGTAGGATAACAGATAAAATAAAAACTGCCACTATCAGAATGGTTACCCAATAACGGCTTCATTCTGACAGTGGCAGTTAATATTACCAATGAATCAGTTCAATCTTATTTCTCTGTTTTCACTAATTCCGATAATGAAGTTGCAAGTCCTGCAACACCCTGAATATCAGATGGAATAATGATCTTGGTTGACTTGCCGTCGGCAGCCTTTGCGAAAGCTTCCAGACTCTTGATCGTAAGAACCTGATTAGATGGAGCAGATTCATTTAAGAGACGGATACTGTCTGCATTTGCCTGCTGTACAGCGAGGATAGCCTGTGCCTGACCTTCAGCTTCACGGATCGTTGCTTCCTTCTTAGCTTCTGCGCGAAGAATCTGTGACTGCTTCTCAGCTTCTGCTTCCAGGATAACGGACTGTTTGTTACCTTCTGCAATAAGGATTGCGGATTTCTTTTCACCTTCTGCTTTCAGGATCTGTTCACGTCTTTCACGTTCTGCCTTCATCTGTTTTTCCATGGCATCCTGAATCGCTGCAGGTGGGATAATATTCTTTAGCTCAACACGGTTTACCTTGATGCCCCAAGGATCCGTTGCTTCGTCTAGGGTAGCACGCATCTTTGTGTTGATCGTCTCTCTGGATGTCAGTGTCTGGTCAAGTTCGAGATCACCGATGATGTTACGGAGAGTAGTGGCTGTCAGGTTTTCGATTGCCATGATCGGATTTTCAACACCATAGCAGAAAAGCTTTGGATCTGTGATCTGGAAGAAAACGACAGTATCGATTCTCATTGTAACGTTATCTTTCGTGATAACCGGCTGTGGAGCGAAGTCTACAACCTGCTCCTTTAAGGTAACACGACGTGCGATCTTATCGATAATAGGCATCTTCATATGAAGACCTACGGACCATGTACCGCAGTAGGTTCCCAGACGTTCGATAACGTAAGCATGTGCCTGTGGGACGATCTTGATTGTGCTGCAGATAATAATGATAGCAATGAATACTAAGATAATTACCAGCCATGTGAGTGGTGAATCCATAATAAGTACCTCCTTTAAGTGGCGACAGATATAGTATCTGTCAAATTAAATAAATTATATTCTGCTGACAATAAGTTTTACGCCGGAAACCTCATTGATCGTGACTTCGGTTCCCTGGGGAATAATATCAGTTTCATCAGCAGCACGTGCGGTCCATTCAAGACCATTTACTTTTACCTGCCCGGTAGCCTTTAGATTATCAATGGTTTCAGATACGATCACCTGTTTGCCGACCAGACTTTCAACATTTGTTTTTTCCATATCGGATAATTTGAAATGTTTTAAAGCCACAGGCCTTGTAGTAAACAGAAGAACTAATGAAATAACTGCAAAGATCAATATCTGGATGATCAGTGATGTACCAAAGAATACAGAGATCGCAGATACCAAAGCTCCTCCCGCGAACCAGATGGTTGTAAGTCCGAGAGTAATGATTTCGATAATTATACAGACCATAAAGATAACGGACCAGATAATTAATTGACAGATTAATTCATTTTCCATAAGAACACCTCCTTTATGCCTCCCCGGTCTTAGGTAAAATATGTTTTGTGGTTTGTTAAGAACCCTTAAACATGTCACTATTTTACTATGTAACTAAAATATCGACAATGCTTTTTTCAAAAATATAGGGTCATTTAAGGTTCATTTTTTGAACGATTTCGGATTTGGTAAAGTCATGGTTAAATCTATTTAAAATCTATTAAAAATAGGAAATTCTATTGCCTGACTTTTTGAAACAGTATATAATTTTTTCAGGTTGTTTATAATTATATGTAAGAATAAATCCATTGATGTGTTGTTATAGGAATGGAACGACATATCTGATATTGGGTTTTGAATGTGGAAAGGGAAAGGTTATCAGACAAAATTGGGAAATGAAAGAAAAAGACGGCTGTTTAAGGCGGGAACGATCATATTTCTGGTAATTGCAGCAGCGCTTGTATTTAATAAGATATTGGAGGAGTGGACAGGCTTTCGGAAGGTACTGGATACGATAACCGGGGCGGCAGCACCGATTATAATTGGTTTTGTGATCGCTTTTTTGTTGAATCCGGTGCTTATCTTTTTTGATCGTCTGTGTCATACGATCCTGCAGGATCGGGTGATCAAAGACAAGAAAAAACTGTTTCATGTATCAAGAGCCATATCGATCATTATAACGATCATTTTGTTCCTTGGTCTGCTCACGGGTTTGATCTGGATGGTAGTGCCACAGGTCATCGACAGTATCAATCTTCTTATATCCAATATGGATAATTACTATAATAATATCATGAAGGCGATCAATACCATTTATGATAAATTCAAGAACCTTGGCGAATCCGAAGAAATGGTAATGAATGTCGTAAACACTGTATATGACCGCTTGCAGAAATGGGTAAATACAGATGTTGTTCCGAATCTGGATAAGATTGTATTGAATATCAGCTCCGGTGTTGTGGGCGGATTGAAGTTCATTTATAATTTCCTGATCGGTATTGTAGCATCTATCTATGTGATGGCGAATAAGGAATATTTGGCTTCCAGAGGCAAGAAAATTGTCTATGCACTGTTTAAACTGAAAAACGCGAATATCATTCTGGATGGACTTGCAAGTGTAAATAAGATATTCAGTCAGTTTATCAATGGTAAGATCGTGGATTCAATCATAATCGGGATTATAACATTTATTTTGACAACGATCGTAGATATGCCATATGCATTGCTGATCAGTGTTATCATTGGTGTGACAAATGTAATTCCGTTTTTTGGTCCGATCATCGGTGCGATACCATGTGTGTTTATTGTTCTGATCGCAGATCCTATCAAGAGTATCATATTGCTTATCATGATCCTGTGTATTCAGCAGTTTGATGGAAATATTTTAGGACCAAAGATCCTTGGTGATGTAACGGGACTTTCCAGCTTCTGGGTTCTGACCGCGGTTATCGTAGGTGGTGGTATCTTCGGATTCTACGGAATGCTGCTGGGTGTTCCGGTATTTGCATGTATCTACATGTATATCAATAAGACATGTACCGACAAGCTGGAAAAGAAGCATATGGTATCGGTGTCCTCGGAATTTGAGCGGATCAAACGGATCGATGAAGAAACCGGAAAGCCAATCTATCTGACAGAGGAAGAGGAGGATATCCGTTTTCATAAAAAAACTCCGGAGGAAAAAGCAGCCGCAAAGGCAGAACATGAAGCGAAGCGACATGCGAAGAGGTTATATCAGCAGATTGAGAAAGTGATGCATGCGGAGAAAGCAGATGATCAGTTGGCAGCAACGGAGCATGGAGCTGAAAAGAAGAGTAGTAATGACGACAAAGATGATCAGATGTAGGAAACGTAGCATATTCAGAAATGACAGGGCACATATAGTGTAGCTTTATGTGATAGAATAAGCCGGCAGATTTCTGTGGGGTAAATACCCGGTTAGAGATTTGCCGGCGTTCCTTTTGCCATAGGATAAAATAGTTGTTTTCTCTGAATTAGAAGCATTTTATCAGATAAATCGATTTAATTTTCCATCGTAGTTAAAACCGGCAGATGCCAGTTTTTCGGAAACATCATTTACATTCAGATCCAGATCTGCACATAATTCATCCAGACTCGGATAAAAATCGCGAAGCTTCATATTAATAAAACTAAGGAGCATAACAGGATCTTTTGGAATATTTGGATTAGCCATAGGTTGGAAACCTCCTTTTATAAAAATCTTTTACATATTTTATTTGTAATAAGTAAAAAAAACTGGTATATATATAGGGTATTGGAAACGTGTGTTATTTCCGATGTCAGTATAGCAGACGCTGGAAATATGTGCAACCGGATAGAATGGTAGCTGATCGCTTGGTAGTCGGTTACAAAATAATCAGGAGAAACAATCATGCAGAATGATAATGAAAAGAAGAAAATAAAGAAGCCGTCCGGTATGAGGACAAATTTTGCTTTTCAGGCAGCAGTACTTGCAGGTGCAGGTATATTGTCCCGAGTAATCGGTCTCTTATACCGGTCACCGTTATTTCAGATTATCGGAGATGAGGGAAACGGATATTATGGTACAGCGTATGCAATCTATTCCATGATATTGATGATCGCAACTTACAGTATTCCGACAGCTGTTTCTAAGATCATTTCAGGAAAATTGGCCTTGGGAGAATACAGAAATGCGAGACGGGTATTTAAATGCGCTTTTATCTATGTAGTATCTGCCGGATTGGTGGCAGGTATTCTGACATTTGCATTTGCACCGGTTCTGGTAAAGGAACAGCCCAATGCGATTTTAAGCCTACAGATCCTCGCACCGACAATATTTCTGTCAGGCTTTCTTGCTATTTACAGAGGCTATCTTCAGGCATATAAAACGATGATTCCGACCTCTATATCACAGATTATAGAGCAGATTGCAAATGCAGTTGTCAGCGTTCTGGCTGCCTATCTGATGTCCAGACCATTTGCACCGGGAACCTCTGAACATGCAAAATATGGTGCAGCGGGCAGTGCAATGGGAACAGGGGCAGGTGTTCTCTGTGGAATTATTTATATTCTGATCGCATATGCAGGAAGAAGAAGAGAAATCATGGAGACAGTAGAGACTGATGTTTCGTCGAATGTAGAATCATATGGAAAGTTATTCCGGCAGATCGTAATGATCGTAACACCAATCATTATTGCTGCATTTGTGTATAATATTACGACCACCGTAGATATGAAGATTTTCTACAATGTCTTAAACAGTAAAAATGTAGATCGTGTTGAATCTGCAAATTTGTACGGTATTTTTTCTGGTCAGTATATGGTGCTGATCAATCTTCCGGTATCGATCGCATCTGCGGTTGGAACAACCCTGATACCAAATATTTCGGGAGCATTTACCAAGGGTGATAAAGCGGAAACGAATCATGTATACAATCAGTCCATGAGTATCACGATGATGGTGACGATACCATGTGCTGTCGGAATCGGTGTGTTATCAGAACCAATCATCACGCTGTTGTTCCGTGGCGCGGATCCGCTGGTATTTAAGGCATTGACTGCAGGCTGCATATCTGTGGTATTTTATTCATTATCAACACTTACAAACAGTATCTTGCAGGGAATCGGAAAGGTTATGGAGCCGGTGAAGAATGCGACACTTGCATTGTTGATCCATTTAGTATTCCTTGCTGCTATTTTGAAATTTACAGATGCGAAGCTGTTCGGTCTGGTAGCGGCTACGATCCTGTATTCATTACTGGCATGTATCTTTAACCATATATCTGTATCCAAATATATGTCTACAAAGCTTGATGTGAAGAAGATCTATCTTGCTCCTGCTGTTGCATCGATATTTATGGGAATCGTTGCATGGGGTAGTTATCAGATCTTCTACCACCTGATCCATATGAATTTAGTCAGTGTTGTTCTGGCAATCCTGCTTGCAGTTATTTTCTATGCAGCAGCTATTCTGGCAGTCGGTGGATATACGAAGGAAGAAATCCTTGCTATGCCAAAGGGAACCCTGATCCTGAAGCTTGCAGAAAAACTACATCTGGTGAGAGAGTAGAGAAAGGAACGTGTGATAATTAACTCCCAGATTATTGCACTAAAACAAAAGATGAGCAAATTTAAAAAAATGATCATGCGTATGGCAGACCGGCTTGACAGCAGCTGCGCGCTGGGTGCGATCCGACAGGGTATGATCATGATGATCCCGCTTCTTGTAGTCGGGTACCTGGCGGCGATGTTGATCAATCTACCGATTCCTGCATATCAGACGTTTATAGCGAAATTGTGTGGTGGACATGTACTGGAAATTCTGAATTTCGTATATGCCAGTGTTAATGAGTTCTTTGCTGTTTTTCTGGCAGTAACAACAACGGTCAGTTATGCCATTATGAAACGGAGAAAGCAGGAAATCTATGAAGGTACAGGAAATATTATCATTTTAGTAATTATCACACTGGCTGCTCTGGTAGGGTATTTCGGAATCCAGTACGATGATTTTTCCATTCATTCGTTAAGCAATATGCATGCATTTACGGCACTGTTTGTTGCGCTTATTTCGGGTAAGATCTATTACACAATGAAGAGCAGTCGTTTCTTCAAGGTGAAAAATCAGCGTACGAATACGGACGGTATCTATATTGAAGCAATCGAGGGAATTGCTCCGGCGGTTGTCATTATTGGATTTTTTGCGTTTTTTCGAATTTTGTTACAGGTATTATTTGGAGTAAGCGGTTTTCAGGAATTGGTTGAACGCTTTTTTGATTACCTGTTAAAGCCATTACAGAATGGACTGGGAGCAGGAGTGGTCATTATTTTTCTGACACATGCATTATGGTTCTTTGGAATTCATGGACACAATATGTTAGACACAGTGATCAAGCAGAATTTTTCTGATATAACAGCCGGAATTTTCAGCAAGACAATGCAGGATGTATTTGTACTTCTGGGAGGAGTGGGAGCCGTTTTGTGTCTGGTGATTGCGATCCTGTTGTTTGCGAAAAAGAAGGGTGTTCGGAATCTTGCATATATGGCAGCACCGAGTTTGGTCTTCAATATCAGTGAAATTGTCTTATTTGGAGTTCCTGTGATTTTGAATCCTATTCTACTGATCCCATTTATGCTTGTACCGATGGTGAATTATCTGGTCACTTATGCGGCAATGTTCTTTGGACTTGTTCCGCACGTGATACGTGAAGTTGATTGGACGACGCCTGTTATTCTGAGTGGGTATCAGGCTACCGGTTCCTGGGCAGGAGCAGTTTTGCAGATCCTGTGTCTGGCAATTGGTGTGTGTATTTATAAACCATTTATTCGTATGTATGAAGAACAGCGGGAACTGCGTCTGAAACGTGATGTCAAAAGACTGGTGGAGGAGATGCAGCGCGAGGAGCAGAACAATTCCATCTCACCATATACAAAGCGTGAAGATGAGATCGGACATATGGCCCGTATCCTGGCAGATGAACTTGTTGAAGCAATCAGACGGAAAGAATTGTTCTTAGTGTATCAGCCACAGGTGAACCGTGATGGCAGGTGCATTGGTGCAGAAGCGTTGATCCGTTGGGAGCATCCGGAATTTGGATTTATCTATCCTCCGTTGATCATACAGCTTGCCAAGGAAAAGAAGGTACTTAGTACGTTAGAGAAATTTATCTTTGATACGGCAGGTGCGGCACTGGCACAGGTAAGGGATATCGTACCGGATGATTTCAAGATGTCGGTCAATCTTACAAATGAATCTCTGGAATGGGATGGCATTGAAGCATGTATCGAAAATGTTGTACAGAAATACCAGTTTCCAAATGTACAGCTCGGACTTGAGATCACGGAGCAGGATGCACTTTCTTCGTCCATTGATATAACGAAAAAGATTGAAGCATTGAAGGCGAAAGGTCACAGATTCCTGATCGATGATTTTGGTATGGGACATACGTCGCTGGTTTATTTGCAGACGAAGTATTTTAACATTGTAAAGCTGGATGGATCTCTGACGAGAGACGTTATTCATAATGAAACGAATCGTGATATCATTGCATCAATCGTCTATCTGGGCAGATCTTTGAAATTTAAGATTATTGCTGAATATGTAGAGAATGAAGCTCAGAGAGATGAACTGAAAAAACTTGGCTGTGATGCATTCCAGGGCTATCTCTACAGCAAGCCGATTAAACTTGATGAACTTATGTCGTGGATCAAAGGGTCAGGACATGAAAGCTGAGACATAAACTAAAAAACTCCATGTCCGGTGTCTATATATCTTTATTTCGCAGAACACTTTCGTTCGATCCGGAACGTATCGGTACTAAACTCATCACCTGTTGGTGATTCGTTAAGAACCGACGTTCCGGATAGGTCTGCTTCATAAAATATATAGACACCGGGCATGGAGTTTTTCTGTTATCGTGTGGTGGCTTTGTATGCTTATGCCATCATAGATGTAAGGATCTGGTTGACCAGTTTTCCGTCAGCTTTGCCTTTAACCTTAGGCATCAGCTCTTTCATGATCTTACCCTTGTCTTTGGCTGTTGGAGCATCGATACCAAGACCTGCAAGAACTTCTTTGATCGTAGCAGTGATCTCTGCTTCATCCATCATCTTTGGTGCGAATTCTTCGAATACGGTGATTCTTGCCTTGCATTCATCTATGATATCGGTACGATCATCAGGTGTTGTATCGATTGTTTCCTTTGCGAGCTTGATTTCTCTTAATACAACTTCGTTTTCTTCTTCCTCTGTCAGATCAGCACGTTTGTCTATAAATTTATTTTTCAGGGCTGTAAGGAGTGCGGATAATGCGTCCTTTCTCTCTTTATCATGTGCCTTCATAGCGGCCATCATTTCGCTTCTGACTTCATCAATTTTACTCATTATATTCATACCTCCGTATAAAGTTATATATAGGTAATTGCAAAACTGTCGATGTTTTGTAATTGCTTCACATATTGTGATCGGACAGGTTTACAACCTGTCGCTCCTTATTATAGCACCGGAAAAGCGATAATTTCAATATGGCAACTGTATTTGAATTATCGGTTGCATTTGTCCGGGGGGAAGGTATAATGAGCGCATATGGGTAAATATGGCAAATAACAGGAGATGAAAGGCTATGTCACTTACTATGAAAATGACAACATTATGTTATATAGAGAAAGACGGAAAATATCTGATGCTTCATCGTACGAAGAAGGAGAAAGATATTAATAAGAATAAATGGATCGGAGTCGGCGGACATGCGGAAGAAACAGAAGGACCGGAAGACTGCCTGCTTCGGGAAGTAAAAGAAGAAACAGGACTGACACTGACATCTTATCAGTTCCGTGGCCTGATCACATTTATCAGTGATGTCTGTGAGCCGGAGCTGATGTGTCTGTTTACAGCAGATGGCTTTACCGGAAGCTTAACCGCCTGCAATGAAGGAGAACTGGAATGGGTAGATAAAAGCATCGTGCCATCTCTTCCGACCTGGACAGGAGATGCTATATTTTTGAAACTCTTATTAGAAGACGAACAACGTTTCTTCACTCTGCGGCTGGTCTATGAAGGAGATGAGCTGGTGGAACACCGACTGGAGTTTTATTAAAAGAAAACGCCAGCCGGCATTCGACTCTGTATAAGTCATGACTTTTGCAGGCACAATACAACCATTTCATAAGTCTTGACGCTGCAGTTATTTACGAACAGCTTCTTTTATTATTCGTGTGATCTGGATAATAAAGGTTGGGATAAATGCAAGCCCTAAAATGCTCAATACATTTTTAACTGTCAGGTCGGCAATCATGAATAAGCCATGCATAAATGGTGCGAGCAGGACAAAGCCAAGCAGCAGGACACCGGCGAAGAAAGCGGCGACACTCCAGAGGTTGGAGCGGATACCGATCTTTATAATAGAGGATTCGCTGCGGCATGTAAATCCGTGGAACAATCTTGCAAGCGTCAGTGTGGCAAATGCCATTGTGCTGGCAGTCAGGGCATTTACGGAATCACCCAGATAAAAGGCGACGGTTGTAACAATACCGATCAGAACACCGTAGCAAATAAGCTGGAGCGAGAAGGATTTATTGAAGATTCCTGCTTTTGGATCTCGCGGTTTGTTACGAAGTAATTTCTTATCGGATGGCTCCATACCGATGGCAAGCGCCGGAAGTGAATCGGTCAGCAGATTGATAAAGAGCAGATGAACCGGCTGGAATGGGGTATCAAGCGCCATGATGGAGCAGTAGAGAACTACCAGAATGGCTGCGAGGTTTCCGGACAAAAGGAACAGGATGGCATTCATGATATTACGGTAAACATTTCTTCCTGTCAGGACAGCTTTTATGATCGTTGCAAAATTATCATCTGCAAGGATCATAGCTGAGGCATCCTTTGATACCTCGGTTCCGGTGATTCCCATAGCGACACCGATATCTGCTTTTTTCAATGCGGGAGCATCGTTTACACCGTCACCCGTCATGGCGACAATGTGACCTTTCTTTTGCCATGCATCAACGATACGGATCTTGTTTTCCGGTGAAACTCTGGCATAGACGGAGATCTTTGGAAGGACATCTGTAAGTTCGTCATCGGTCATACGGTCGACTTCCTGACCGGTTACGGCCATATCACCATCGTGGAAGATACCGATCTGTCTGGCAATAGCGGTTGCCGTTACTTTATGATCTCCGGTTATCATGATCGGTTTGATTCCGGCGGAGATAGCATCCGCAACTGCAGCCATGGATTCTTCTCTTGGCGGATCGATCATGGATACAAGTCCGATAAAAGTATAACCATATTCAGAGGCTGCGGTCAGAACTTCCGAATCGGAACATTCTTTATAGGCAAGTGCCAGAACCCGTAAACCTTGTCTGGAAAATTGCATATTTTGTTCCAGAATTCTGTCGCGGTCGTTCTCTGTAATCGGACGGATACCATCCTCTGTGATGATTGAATCCATACGGGTAAGAAGAACATCGACTGCACCTTTTGTCAGAAGTGTAGGTACGCCGTGCAATAGGTATTTGCTGCTCATCAGTTTCCGTTCGGAGTCAAATGGAATCTCTTCCAGACGTGGCATCAGATCACGCAGAACTTCTTCTGTTACACCGACATCAAATAGTTTCGTTTTCCTTGCCATCGTAAGGAGACAGGTTTCAGTCGGATCCCCGATATCCTTGCCATCCCGGATACTGCTGTCGTTGTTTAAGATACAGTTGTACAGAAAATAACGATGTGCCGGAATATGGAGATCCAGTTGGTCGGCATTTAACAGAGTATCACAGGTATAAAGCTGCTGAACTGTCATTTTGTTCTGGGTCAGTGTACCTGTTTTATCCGAACAGATAACAGAGACACAGCCCAGACTTTCGACCGCCTTCAGATCTTTGATGATCGCCTGATCGGCAGCCATCTTTCTGGTACCCATTGCCTGAACGATCGTAACGATCGAACCGAGAGCCTCTGGAATGGCAGCGACAGCAAGGGCAACTGCGAACATCAGAGAATCCAGTATTTTCTCGCCCTGCATCAGACGGAGACCGAATACGATCAGACTGATCACCATAATGATTGTTGCCAGTTTTTTACTGAAATTATCAAGACTGATCTGAAGTGGGGTCGCTTTGGATTTTGTATTATTCATAAGGGTGGCTATCTTACCCATTTCTGTATGCATTCCGGTTGCTGTAACGAGAACATTTGCACGACCATAGATAACAAGACTGCCGGAGAATACCATATTGATGCGGTCACCGAGAGCAACATCCTCGGTGATATCAGAGTCGTCTTTATCCACATTTGTAGACTCTCCGGTCAGAGAACTTTCATTTACCTGTAAAGAGAAATTTTCGATGATACGGCCATCAGCGACGATCATATCACCGGCTTCTAAGAGCAGGATGTCTCCCGGTACGATGTCTTTTGATGCAATCTCCTGTTTGATTCCGTCACGTAATACTTTCGCTTTTGGTGCAGATAATTCTTTTAAGGAATCAAGAGATTTTTCTGCCTTTACATATTGGATCGTACCAAGGATCGCATTCATGATAATAACCGCAAATATAACAATCGTACTTTCGATGTTGCCGGATGCCATAGAGACGATCGCGGCAGCGATCAGGATGATAACGAGCAGATCGGCAAACTGGTGAAAAAAGACAGAAGCAACGCTTTGTTTCTTTTGCTCGACCAGAGTATTTTCACCATAGGTTTGAAGTCGCTCTTTAGCATCTGTAGTGGTAAGTCCTTCCGGATTACCGCAGGTTCGGAATAATTCTTCTTTGTTCAGCTGATAGATTTCTTTCATAAGACCATGTCCTTTCTTTTGCTTTTTTTCCTGAGACAGATAATGAACAGTAGTTTTTTCAAATATGCTGCTTGTATTTTGGGAAAAATTTTGGTTGGTAAATGCTGTTTTTTGTAATTGATAATAAAAAACGAGACTTTTTGTGCACAAAAAATATGCACAAAAAGTCTCGTTTTAACGTATATATCGGTTATCCGATCCCCGGCCTTTTAAGGCGTACTGACGAGAATCGGCACATGCACAGCATGAAACTACTCCCTTTTTGAATGATATATTTTTATCATGTATAAAAAGCTTAGTCAACCGTTTTTAGAAAGTTTTAACCATTTTTTTACCGGAAAATTCGATTTGAAGAACTATGCTTTGACAGAATCTTATAAAAACGATCAGAAAATATCGAAAACAAAATAGAGGTGTGGTACAATGAGCGTAATTGTTTGGACACAGGTCTTATAGTATATTAAAGCATAAAGTACCTGTATAAAAAGAAAACATATAAGGAAGCAATCGGGAGGCACAGATATGACATTACAACAGCTTGTCTATGCTGTAAAGATAGCAGATACCAAATCCATGAATAAGGCGGCAGCAGCATTGTATGTATCCCAGCCGGCACTTTCCAGTACGATACGGGATCTGGAAGAAGAATTGAATATCGAATTATTTATCCGAACCAATCGTGGTATCGTGATCACGGCGGAGGGAGACGAGTTTTTAAGCTATGCAAGACAGATGGTAGAACTGAATCAGATGATCGAAGATCGATACATAAATAACGAAAAGAAAAAGAATAAATTCAGTGTATCCATGCAGCACTATTCATTTGCGGTAGAAGCTTTTATCGAGCTTGCAAAGGAGATCAGGCTGGATGATTTCGAACTGGCTGTGCATGAGACACGGACAAATGAAGTGATCGAGTTTGTAAGAGACTACCGGAGTGAACTTGGAATCTTATATTTAAATGAGTTCAATCGAAAGGCTTTGCAGAAGATCTTCTCAGAAAACGGACTGGAATTCACGGAATTATTTGACTGTGATGTATTCGTGTATCTGAGCAACGAGCATCCGCTGGCAGGAAAAGAGAAGATCGCATTTGAAGAATTAAAAGATTATCCTTGTCTTTCCTTTGAACAGGGCGAACGAAATTCGTTTTATTATGCAGAAGAAGTATTCAGCACGCTGGAATACAAGCAGATCATCAAGGCAGATGACCGTGCAACGATGCTGAATCTGATGGTTGGTATGAACGGATATACATTGTGCTCCGGTATTATCTGTGAAGAATTAAACGGCAGTGCTTACCGTGCAATTCCGCTTGACACGGAGGAGAAAATGACGATCGGCTATATCAAACGAAAAGGCATGCGGCTGAGTACCCTTGGCAGACGCTATATCGAGATACTGACCCAATACGGAACACAGGAAAATGTAAAGAAGACGGCTGAGTAGACGCTCAGCCGTTTTCTTTGTTGTGAGGTCTGAGCCTGCAGGGAGCGGGGTAAATGAAAATCAAGTAACAAGCTGGCTATAAATGATACTTATAACCAGCTCACAGAAATACATAGTACCGGAATCTTATTCCTACTGATATACTATGGTATAAATAATGCATGAACTTATGATTTGTTCTGACAGGCTATTATGACTTGCCAATACAGGGACATTTGAGACCGCCGGTACTTGATGGTGCGAAAGCAGCATCTTAGTACCGCTGCAGGGCTCAACGAGCGGAAGCGTTCCCTGATTGGTAATGTCAGTAATAGCCTGTCAGAACAAATCATAAGTCAAAAACGCAGGCAGCAGGAAAGGATGACGGTTATTATGGATACAGGAATTGCTACAAAATGTATATATGGAAATCACGAAAAATTTGAAGGCGACAGAACGGGAGCGATCAGCTTTCCTATCTATCAGACAGCAACGTATGCGCATCCGGCAGTTGGACAGAGTACGGGGTATGATTACAGTAGACTCCAGAATCCGACCAGAGAACAGTTGGAGAAGATCGTTGCATCATTAGAAGGAGGACTGGATGCTCTCGCTTTTTCTTCCGGCATGGCAGCTATTACTACATTGATGGAGATCTTCAAACCGGGAGACCATATCATTTCGGAAGCAGATCTGTATGGCGGAAGTATCCGTTTATTTGATCATATTAATCAGAAAAATGGTATTGAGTTCAGCCGGATCAATTTTGCAGAGGAAGATCCGGAAAACTACATCAAAGAAAATACAAAAGCAATCTATATCGAGACACCGACTAATCCAATGATGAATGTTATTGATATCCGCAAGACGGCGGAACTTGCAAAGAAACATAATCTGCTGCTGATCGTGGATAATACATTTCTGTCACCGTATTTCCAGCGGCCATTTGAACTGGGAGCCGATATCATCCTGCACAGCGGAACAAAGTTCTTAAGCGGACATAACGATACGCTGGCCGGATTTATCGTGGTAAATACACCGGAGCTTTCGGAGAAATTACGATATATCATAAAGACGACAGGTGCGGGACTTGCGCCATTTGACAGCTGGCTGGTGCTTCGTGGCATCAAGACACTGCCGATCCGTATGGAGAAGGCACAGGAAAATGCACAGGCGATCGTGGAATTCCTGTTGCAGGAGAAGAAAGTAAAGAATGTCTATTATCCGGGAATACCGGGAACAAATAATTATGAGGTTTGTAAGAGCCAGGCGAGTGGATTTGGAAGCATGCTGACATTTGAAGTGGAGAGCAAGGCGCTGGCACTCCATATACTGGAATCCCTAAAGCTGATCCCATTTGCAGAAAGTCTCGGCGGCGTAGAGACCTTGATCACATATCCGACGACACAGACTCATGCGGATGTACCGGAGGAAATCCGTATAAAGAACGGTATTACAGACAGTGTTCTGCGTCTGTCGGCAGGAATCGAAGATAAGAAGGATCTGATCGCGGATCTGAAACAGGCAATTGATTCTTTTCGGGAATAAAACAGTGTAATATATGAATAATGATGAAAAAGTAATTTGCCTGAAAAATATTTTGATATGGAAATATATTTACAGCATAGGATCTGAGACATAACGGGAGGATAATTATGGAAGAAAAAAACCTGAATTTTGATGAAGTAATAGATAGAAGAAATACAGACTGTTTGAAATTTGACTTTGCAGAGAGGAGAGGAAAGCCTGCGGATGTACTTCCTCTCTGGGTTGCAGATATGGATTTTAAGACGTCGAGTCTGGTGCTGGATGCGTTGATAGAGCGTGTACAGCATGGAATTTTTGGCTATACGGAGAGCAGAGAGAGTTATTTCGAGGCGGTCAGCAAATGGATGGAAACTCACCATGACTGGAAGGTGGAACGAAGCTGGCTGACAAAGACACCGGGTGTTGTATTTGCACTGGCGATGGCGGTCAAAGCATATTCCAAGGCAGGGGATGCCGTTCTGATCCAGCAGCCGGTCTATTATCCGTTTTCAGAAGTGATCCGTGATAATAACCGGAAGCTTGTGAGCAATGATCTGGTACTTGGGGATGATGGAAAATATCATATCGATTTTGATGATTTTGAGAAACAGATCGTTGACAATCATGTTGTGCTGTTCCTGTTGTGCAGTCCGCATAATCCGGTCAGCCGTGTATGGACGGCAGAGGAGCTTACGAAGATGGGTGATATCTGTATCAAGCATGGCGTTACGGTTGTAAGTGATGAGATACATGAGGATTTTGTTTTCGGAGACCACCAGCACACGGTATTTGCGACGATCAAGAAAGAATTCGAACAGAACTCCGTTACCTGTACTTCTCCTGCAAAGACCTTCAATCTGGCAGGACTTCAGGTGTCGAATATCTTTATTCCAAATGGAACCCTGCGCGCAGTATTTCGTAAGCAGGTGGATGCGGCGGGCTACAGCCAGTTAAATGCAATGGGACTTACCGCCTGTGAAGCAGCGTATACTCATGGCGAGACATGGTATCAGGCAATGATGAGATATGTAGAGAGTAATATCGCATTTGTGCGTGATTACCTGAAAAAGGAACTTCCACAGATCAAGCTGATCGAGCCGGAAGGAACTTATCTGCTGTGGCTGGATTTCAGGTCACTCGGAATGACCGAGAAGGAACGGGAGAACCTGATCGTGAATCAGGCAAAGCTGTGGCTTGACAGTGGTGCGATCTTTGGGCAGGTAGGCGAAGGCTTTGAACGTATCAATGGGGCATGTCCGAGAGCAACGATCAAGGAGGCACTTGACCGTCTGAAAGCAGTGATCACAGCATAACCACAGGCAAGTATGATGGTTTTGCAGAAAACATCAAAGGCGTGAATCGTAATGTAATAACGTTAGCCGGTGTAACTGTTATAAGAGTTACAGATTGGTTCGGTTATAAGCTGTGGTTATAGCCAGTTAAAATATTTTGACTGGTTGACAAATTATGGAACTGTCACTATAATAGGCACATAACATATAAAACCTACTTTAATACTATGATAAAGAAACGCTATAAGATGTGCCGGATGAGAAAATCATTTATCCAGAGTTGGATGGTGACTGACAAACAGACATTTACCCGGAGGTTGATGCTTCCGGGTTTTATAACGACAACAAAACATACTAACCAGATAGGAAAAGGGAGAAATAGAAAAATGGCAAATATTCATTCATCAATTACAGAACTTGTAGGACATACCCCATTGGTAGAATTCGTAAATTATGAAAAAGAGTTAGGGCTGAACGCCCATCTCCTTGGTAAGCTGGAGTATTTCAATCCATCAGGAAGCGTAAAGGACCGTGCAGCCCTTAACATGATCTTAGAGGCAGAGAAATCAGGTAAACTGAAGCCGGGCGGAACGATCCTTGATTTTACAAGCGGAAATACAGGAATTGCAACAGCAGCATTTGCAAATGCCAGAGGATATAAATATGTAGTAGTGATTCAGCCGGGAGTATCGGTAGAACGTACACTGATCTTAAAAGCATATGGTGTAGAGCTGCTTCAGGCAGCTGATGTGCCGGGCTTCCTGGAGATGCTGCAGAATGGTGGCTTAAGCATGGCGAAGCTTACCGTTATCATGAACAAATATGCAGATGAGCATGGTTACTTCTATATCGATCAGGGAACAAATCCGGATAACCCGGAAGCACACTACCGTACAACAGGACCTGAGATCTGGGAGGACACAGATGGAAAGGTTGATTATGTGGTAGCACTGGTCGGAACCGGTGGAACACTGGCTGGTCTGTCCAGATATTTCAGAGAGAAAAATTCTGATATCAAGATCATCGGCGCACAGCCGGCAGTACAGTCCAGAAAGAATGTCAATCATCCGGAAGCAAATACGATCGACGGCGTACTTGCATTTAACGATGTTCCGGCACAGAGTGTTCCGGTATTCTTCAATCCGGAGCAGGTCCCATATGATGAATGTCTGGATATTGTAGCAGAAGATGCATATGAGACAGGAAGAAGACTGGTAAAGAGTGATGGCGTATTCCTCGGACAGTCAGCGGCAGCAGCCTTAAAGGCAGCAACGATCATAGCTGAACGTCCGGAAGCAGCAGGAAAGAATATTGCAATCATCATGGCTGACAACGCATTCAAATATCTGTCAACCAAGATGTATGCAGGGGAATAAAAGAAACGAGTGGGAGCGTCCTCTGTTTGGTAAGGTCAAGAACATATATATGTAATATAAAACATAGAACAGGAAGGAGACAACATGGCAGACTATCTTACATATGCGAAAGAAACCATGAATTTTATAAACAGCAGGAAGAAACAGGGACCGGAAGGTATCTACTGGTCTTTGCAGGATGCGGCAGAAGGAAGACCCATCTATTATGATGAGATCTGTATGTATGCCGGGGCGTCCGGAATCATTGTATTTCTTCTGGGATTATATCAGGCGACGAATGATGCGGGCTATCTGCAGGAGGCAGAAGAAGCAGCCACATATATCCGTTATCGTTTTGATCATGACCGGGATCTGAAAAGAAACTTTTCAAAATATGCATTTTCCAGTGGATGGAGCGGAGCAGGCTTTGCCATGATACAGCTCTATAAGGCAACCGGAAATGAGAAATATAAAACATTTGTGGCAGATATTATTGAGTCTGCAAAGGCAGATGCAAAGCCCGGAAAAAACGGCAAAGGTTATAGCTGGACTTCATTTCCGGGTATCGTAGGAGATGCCGGAACGGTTCTGTTCTTCTTATATGCAGCAAAAACATTTGGCAGAGAGGACTGGACAGCATTTGCAGCAAAAGCAGGAGAGAATTTCCTCGAGCAGAGGCATGATGCAGGAAACGGAACCTGTTGGTATCCGGGTGTAGATCCTGTCTACTTCGGAGCAAAAGAAGATTATATCGATCCGAACTTCCCGATGGGAACCGGAGGAATCGGATTTGTACTGCTGAATCTGTACGAAGCATCCGGTGATCAGAAGTTCTTGGATGCGACAAAGGGAATCGCGGATTTCATGATCGCACAGGCGGTTAAGATGAAGGCAGGAAGCCTGATCCCACATGGTTTGCCGGATCGTAAGGATCTGTTCTATCTTGGCTATTGTCATGGCCCGGCGGGAACAAATCGTTTCTTCTATAAATTATATGAGATGACAGGAGAAGACTGGTATAAGCGGTATATCGATATGCTGACACAGGGTGTAATTGACACAGGAGCACCTGAGGTTCGGACAGAAGGCTACTGGAATACCTACAATATCTGCTGCGGAACTGCGGGCCTGTTAAATATGTATCTGGGTCTGTGGGCTGCATTTGGTGATGAGACTTATCTGGAACAGGCAAAGAGGTGCGGTAAGGTCATCACAGACGGAGCAACGATCACAGACGGTACGGAAGGAAGAGAGTGCGCATGGAGATTTGCACTTGACCGTGTCGCACCGGATGTATTAAGTACACCGATCGGTTTATTCGATGGTGCAGCAGGTATCGGAGCTGTATTGCTGCAGCTTGCTTCTGCAGAAAAGGGTCAGTTCCATGCGACAAGAATGCTGGACGATCCATTTCCGGAGAAGAACAAACTATGATAAAACGATTGAAGATTTTATATGCGTAAATAACAGTGATTATTTTACTCGGTGAATGATTTTTTCGTTTCATAATTAATCAAAAACTTACGTTGAGAGGAGACACATAAGATGAGTCAGATAAATAACAACATTGATCCTGACAGCAGGGATTATGATTTGAAATCAATAGAGCCGGATGAGCGTTTCACCCAGACAACAAAGGAATTCTGGATCACGCTTGGAACCTATCTGGTATTTATGGTGCTGATGATCGCCAACCTGTATCTGGTGGGCGGTAAGGATGTATCAAAGTACAAATACATTCTTGGATTTCCACAGTGGATTTTTAATGAGATCATTATTTTGATCGCAATGGTAGTAGCGGTTATTCTGGTTGTAACATTTGTATATCGTGACATGGATGTTACTCCAAACGGAAAATTAAAAGAAAGAAAACATAAGGAGGGCAAATAGAGATGAACTTATCTACAAATCAGAGAATTATAATCATTATTGTATTTGCCGCATATACGATTTTCCAGTTGGTATACAGTCTTGTTACCAGAAAAGCAATGGCAAATGGAAAAGGTGATTACCTGAGCAAATTCTATACCGGCGGTAGAAGCGGTGGTGTGCTTGTAACTGCCATGATGGTATCTGCCGGTGTTGCCGGTGCCGGAGTATTCATGGGTGTACCGGGTTATACATATACATTTGGTGCGACCTGGATGGTATGCTGTTTCTGGTCCATGTGCACGAACTTCATGGTACTTGGACTGATCGGTAAGCGTGTCGGTATCGTAGCCAGAAGAACGGATTCCAAGACATTTGTTGAACTTCTGATGCACAGATATAACAACAGCAAGATCGTTGGTGCGCTCTGCGGACTGGTTATCCTGTTCTTCCTTGGAGCATTTGCCGTATCCACAATTACCGGCGGCGGAAGAATTTTCCAGATCTTAACCGGTCAGGATTATCGTATCGGACTTGCTATTTTCACTGTACTTGTTATCATCGCAGCTATCACAGGTGGTATTAAAGGTATCGCATCTGCGATCGTTTTTCAGGGAATTATCATGACAGTTTCCGTTATTATCTTATTTATTATGGGCATCAACGGAACAGATCTCAGCTATACAGAGACGATCCAGTCATTAGTTGAGAGTAATCCGGACTGGTTCGTACCTGCAAGTGTAAAGACGGTTCTTTCGTTTGCATTCTTATGGGGTATCACAACCTGTACAATGCCTCATGTAACAATGACAACGCTTACTTATAAGGATACACAGACTCTGCATCATGCGATCAAGGTTGGTGCGGTTGTAGTTGCAATCTGGCTCATTGGCTTGAATGGTCTGTGCTTCACGATCAAATATATGTTCCCGGAAGGAAGCCTTGCAACTCCTGACCTTGGTATTCCGACACTTGCAGTAAGTGTAATGCCTGCATGGGCAGCAGGTCTGGTTCTCGCCGGTGTATGTGGTGCGGTTCAGTCATCTGTTGGTGGAATGATCGTATCTCTTGCAGGAACGATCGTCAGTGATCTGTACAAGAACCTGTTCAATAAAGATGCAAAGCAGGAGACATTAAAGAAGTTAAATGTTATCAGTGTTATCGTTGTTGCACTAGTTGTTTTCTTATTTGCATGTGATCCACCGGAACTTCTGGCTTCATTGATCACTTATGCTACCGGTGGTATGACAGTAGCATTTCTTCATACTTTGCTTCTCGGACTGTTCTGGAAGCGGGCAAATGAGTATGGCGCGATCGCAGGTATCATCAGTGGTATTGGCTTATATCTCCTGATCGATATGGGCGTTCTGCCAATCTCACTTGGTTTCAATTCCTGTATCGTTGCCTGTCTGATCTCCACGATCATCATGGTGGTTGTCAGCCTTGCAACACCGAAGTGTCCATACCGCGTGATCGCCACATGGTTCGGCAAGGAGTATCCGGCAGATGCATCCATAGCAGAGTAACTTTGAAACAAAATGAACGTTGCCATTACCTATTATTTCGTAAGACGCTTTCGCTCTAATCCACGTGCAGCGGTACATAAGGTTGCAAAGTACGCAACCTAAGTACCGGCCGTGGATAAGGCTTACTACATAATAGTAATGGCAGCGTTCATTTTATTTTTTTACAGTTAACTCCCTGTGGTTCCTATGAAATTCATATCCCCTATTCGCAAATGTTCCTGTGCAACTCGCCCTGATGGGCTAAGACAAGCACTCACATTTGCCGGCATATGCATTTCATAACGAAATCCTCGTGAATGTCATAGTGCAGTAATCTAGTCAACAGCCAGACAGGCTATATTTGTGTTTGTAAACGTGATTTATTGCTTGATGATGCTTGATTTCTGGGTATGGCAATGGATGAGTAAGTATGATACCCGAGGTGTCTGGTTAGATGAGGGTATGGAATGGAAAATAAGCGCACGATACCCACAAGGCAAGCTAGATGAGGGTATGGTAGATGATAAGTAGGCGTCGTACCCGAGACGACTGATCAGATATGGGTATAAGATAGGATATGAGCGCACGATACCCACAAGGACAAGTCTGATGCGGGTATTAGGAAGAATGTTGGGGGAAAATACCCGACGAAGCTAAATAAATTTGGTATGAAGACGAAAAAACAGGTGCGATACCCAATGGTAGCATATAATAGAGGGTATAAGTGTGAGAATATAGAGATTATACCCATGATTCGGGAAGCTCTTTTTCACAGGTTGACACTGTGAGGGGATAAGGCTAAAATGAGACTGGCAGGCGATGTGCCTGACTATACAGGTAAGGCTGGTAATTAAAATGAAAACCATAGTAGCGAAAGCTGATCTGGAAAACGAAGAATTATTCCGGAAAGCTTCGGATATATTAAAAAGTGGTGGACTGGTTGCATTTCCAACAGAAACCGTATATGGACTAGGTGGAGATGCGTTAAATCCAAAGGCATCCGAAAAAATTTACAGTGCCAAGGGAAGACCATCGGATAATCCGTTGATCGTACATATTGCTGATACGGCAAGTGTATGGGAGTTGGCGGCAGAGGTGTCCACACAGGCACAGATGCTTATGGAAGCGTTCTGGCCGGGGCCACTGACGATCATTTTCAAAAAGAAAGACATTGTACCGCATGAGACAACCGGCGGTTTGGAAACGGTAGCGATCCGTATGCCATCACACCCGGCAGCTATGAAGCTGATCAAAGATTCAGGCGTGTATATTGCAGCACCGAGTGCAAATCTGTCCGGAAGACCATCACCGACAACAGCAGCACATGTAGAGGAAGATCTGTCCGGCAGGATCGATATGATCTTAGATGGCGGACCGGTCGGAATCGGAATTGAGTCCACGATCGTAGATGTGACAGGCAATCGTCCGACAATTTTACGTCCGGGTTATATCTCAGCGGATATGATCAAGAATATCTTAGGAGATGTCATGATCGATCCGGCACTGGAAAGCGTGGATATGAAGGTCAGACCAAAAGCTCCGGGTATGAAATACACACATTATGCACCGAAGGGAAAACTCACGATCGTAGAGGGTGAGCGGGAAAAGGTTGCCGCAAAGATTGCAGAGCTGGTTGCTTGTAAGCAGGCAGAAGGATATAAGACGGCAGTTCTGTGTGATACAGAAAATACGGATTTATATTCCTGTGAAAATGTCCTTGATGCGGGAAGCAAAAAGAATGAAATTACGGTATCTTCATCCCTGTACCGGCTGCTTCGTTTGTGTGATGATATCGGCGCAGACTATATTTACAGTGAATCCTTCCGGGAAGGTGATATGGGATATGCGATCATGAACCGACTGATCAAAGCAGCAGGACATAGAATTATATCGGTGTGATATAATGAACGCAAAATTATTTGCTCGCAAGGATGCTGATTTTGCGGAATGCATTGAGTGAGCTATGCTCACGATATAATGAGTGCAAGAGAACCAACATGCTTGCATGATTGGTGAACGACGAATTGGATCATGATAGTTGCGAAGCAACGGTAAGCACCAAAGGTGCGAATCATGATATAATGAAAAAAGTTAACATAGAAAAAACGGGTTGGGTGACAACCACCCGAAAAGATTTTGAAAACAAGAAAGGCAGGACAAAGAATATGATAGCACTTGGATGTGACCATGGTGGATACGGATTAATGCAGGATGTGATCAAGCATCTGGAAGAAAGAGGACTGGAATACAAGAATTACGGATGCTACAGCGAGGAATCCGTTGATTATCCGGTATATGCAAAGAAAGTTGCACATGCAGTAGCAGACGGAGAATGTGAGCGAGGAATCCTGATCTGCGGAACAGGAATCGGAATCTCTATTACAGCAAATAAAGTACCGGGAATCCGTGCGGCACTTTGTGGCGATTGCTTCAGTGCACAGGCGACAAGAGAGCATAACGATGCCAATATCCTTGCAATGGGTGCCCGTGTAACCGGACCGGGACTGGCACTCAAGATCGTTGACACCTTCCTTGACACACTATTCTCAAATGACGAACGTCATATCAGAAGAATCAAAATGATTGAAGAGTAAGGAAAAACACTATAAACTGCATATGCCAGCAAATGTGAGTGCCGGTCTGAGTCGACAGGCGAGTTAGCACTGGAACATTTGCGGATAAGGGATATGTAATTTATAGAAGATTATAAGTAGTAAGAAAAACATCATCTATCAGGGTGGAATGTATATACTTTATGTAGCAGACCTTTTCACACGTCGGTACTTAGTGAACTGTGTAAGCAGTGAGCTTAGAACCGTTACGTGTGAAACAGAACGAAAGTGTTCTGCGAAATAAAGGTATATATATCCTGCCCTGATAGATGATGTTTTTTGCATTGGGATTTAATGTATGTAAAATAACAACAACCATATAATAAGACCGCAGTCAGAAGACATTATCGAGGATTTCGATATGAACTGCATATACCAGCAAATGTGAGTGCTTGTTTGAGCCGACAGGCGAGTTGATACTGGTAATGTGGTAGAATAAAAATACAAAAGACCGGATGAGGGCATCTATATTTTATGTAGCAGACATTTTTACACGTCGGTACTTAGTGAACTGCGTAAGCAGTGAGCTTAGAACCGCTACGTGTAAAACAGAGCGAGAGTGTTCTGCGAAATAAAGATATAGATGCCCTCATCCGGTCTTTGTATTTTTACCTTAAAATTGTGCAAAATGACGTGAAAAATGGTTAAACTAAATTTGACAGTTTGTATTGTTTGTCAAAAATGCCTTAAAAACCAGTAAAATTTCATGATCTTTTGATGAAAAATCTATAAAAGAAGATAAATATTGCTTGAAAAGAGCACACTAACATAATAAAATATTAGCAGAGCGGCATTTCATGCCGAGATTAATAATTATGGAGGGAGAAATTATGCTACAGGAAGCCATGAAGACATTAGAAGATGCAGAAGCAAAGGCAGCCGAGATCGTAAAAGAAGCCGGTAAAAAAGCAGAAGCAATTCAGACGGAAGCAAAGGAAAAGGCAAATGCGATGATCGTAGATGCAAATGCAGGTTCTAAAACAGATCTGGCGGCTATCGCGGTCGACCAGAAGAAACTGGAAACTGATCTTGCAGAAAAAGCTTTGAAAGAAGCATCCGACGAGATTGCTTCCTTAAAAAAACGTGCATCCGAGCGAGAGGGTGAAGCCGTAGAGCTTGTGATCAAGCAGCTATTGTAAATGCTTGAATATCAGGATGCAGAAGGGAGGTAATCATTATGGCGGTATTGGCTATAAAAAAGATTGACATATGCGCCATGAAGAAAGACAGAAAAGCCATATTGGAGAAACTCCAGTCCATGGGAGCTTTGGAGATCCGGGCCGGTGGGGATGAGACGGATGTATTTAAGAAGATCAACACAACCAGTCAGCGTTCCAAATATGAAAAACGAGTCCAGAATACCGACGAAGCTTTAGAGATCCTTGGCAGATATGCACCGGAAAAGACATCGATGCTGCAGGCACTTGCAGGCAAAGCTGATGTAGACGATTCTGTATATAAGGATATTGTTGAGAATCGGCATGATTATAATATGATCGTGCAGAAGATCCGGGACAAGGATAAGAAGATTGGAAACTGCAAAGCAGAGATTGCCAAATGTCAGCTTGCGATCGATGGACTAAAACCGTGGATCAATATGGATGTTCCGATCAATACGACCGGAACCGAACATACAGATGTGATCATGGGAAGCTTAGGACCCGGTCTTACAGAGAATATGATAGAAGAACTGGTTGCAAAAAGGCAGCCGGAGTTATCAGCTCATGAGATCACGGTGATATCTTCTGATAAAGATCAGACATGTATATTTGTGGTATGTTTGAAAACAGAGACGGAAAGACTGGAAGAAGCCTTAAGAGCAGAAGGATTTACCCGGATGTCGTATTTTTCAAAACGGACGCCGGAGAATAAGATCAAGAAATACCGACTCACGATAGAGGGGTATGAGGATGAGATCGAGGATCTGAAAAAACAGATTGCCGGATTTGCAGAAAGCAGGCAGGCACTTAAGACCTTATCCGATTATTACAAGATCAGAGCTGAGAAATATCAGGTGCTTGGAACCCTGCTTCAGTCGAACAGTACATTTATCATAACCGGTTATGTGCTGGAACGGGATGAGGAAAAGGTAAAAGAAGAACTGAATCAGAATTTCGTGTTGATGGTCGAGACCGGCGAGATACCTGAGGATGAAACGGCACCGGTAAAGTTAAGTAATAAGATGCCATTTGCATCGGCAGAAGGAATCTTGGAATCCTATGGACTTCCTGCCAGAGGCGAGATGGATCCGACGACACCGATGAGTTTATTCTATGTATTCTTCTTCGGATTGATGTTATCGGATGCGGCATATGGACTTATTATATTCCTTGCATGTTTCATCCTGCTTCGGAAGTTCCCGAAGATGGGAGATGGCATGAAGAAGTCACTGACATTATTTGAATATTGCGGTATATCTACATTGATATGGGGTATCTTGTTTGGAGGATATTTTGGAGATGTGGTAGCAGTTGTATCACGAACCTTCTTCCATCATGAGATCACGATCGCACCGGTATGGTTTGCACCGCTTGACAACCCGATGAAGATGCTGATCTTCTCCCTGTTATTTGGATTGATCCATCTGTTCGGCGGTCTGGCGTTAAAAGGTTATATGTGTTTAAAGAAGAAAGATTTTGTAGGCTTCTTCTCAGATGTTATATCCTGGTATCTGCTCATCATCGGTCTGGTACTGATGCTGATGCCAACCAGTTTATTTGCATCGATCGCACAGGTAAGCTTCCATTTTTCAGATGGACTTAAGACCTTCAGCTATGTCATTACGATCTTAGGTGCAGCGATCATTGTTGTGATGTCCGGCAGAAGTCATAAGAATCCGGTGCTCCGACTGGCACTTGGTTTGTATGATATTTACAATATCACAGGCTGGCTGTCTGATCTGTTATCTTATTCCAGACTGCTTGCACTGGGACTTGCGACCGGTGTTATCGCACAGGTTATCAACCAGATGGGAAGTATGGTAGGAGATGGAATATTGGGCGCGATCGTATTCATTCTGGTATTCATCATCGGACATACATTTAACCTTGCGATCAATATGTTAGGTGCTTATGTTCATACATGCCGACTTCAGTATGTAGAATTCTTTGGTAAGTTTTATGAGGGTGGCGGCGAAGCGTTCCATCCATTTAAAGAAAATACAAAATATATAGATATAGGGAATGCAGGCATGAAAACCTGTAATCCGGAAATTAAGGAGGAATAATCAATATGACAATGGGTACAGTTTTAGCTTTAACAGGAGCTGCATTAGCAGTTATTTTGGCAGGTATGGGATCTGCTTACGGTGTAGGTATCGCAGGTCAGGCTGCATCAGGTGTAGTAAGTGAAGATCCAAGCAAATTCGCAAAGGTTCTTATCATCCAGCTTCTTCCCGGTACACAGGGTATCTATGGACTGCTGGTAGGATTCATCGCTTTATCAAAGATCGGTATTTTAAATGGTGCTCCTGCAGAGCTTTCAACAGCGACCGGATTACTGATCCTTGCAGCATGTCTTCCAATCGCATTAGTTGGTCTTGTATCCGCTATGCATCAGGGCAAAACCGCTGTATCAGCAGTTGGTATCGTAGCAAAGAAGCCGGATCAGTTCGGTAAAGCAATGCTTTTCCCTGCAATGGTAGAGACATATGCGATCCTTGCTCTGCTCGTATCAATTCTTGCAATTAACGGTGTACCGGTATAAAACAGGCGCAAATTTGAAACATGATTGAACAAGTAGTACAGGAGGATTTGTATGACAGGATTAGAGAAGATCGTTGAACAGATTCTGGAAGAAGCAAACACTCAATCCGATATGATCCTTGAAGATGCACAGAAAAAGGCAGATCAGATTATAGAAGATGCAAAGGTGGAAGCAGATAAGATCAAGGCGGGTTCAGCTGAAAAGGTCAGCCATGTAAAAGCGGACGGAATGGCAAGGGCAAAATCCTCTGCCGACCTGAAGAAACGCCAGACAGTCTTAAAGGCAAAGCAGGAGATCATCAATGAAGTGATAGGTAAAGCCTATAACGGAATGATCGATATGGAAGTTGACAGATATTTCCATATGATGGAGCGTATGATCGGAAATGCAGTACAGCCGAAGAGTGGACAGATCAGCTTCTCAGCCAAAGATATGGAGCGGCTTCCGGCAGGATTTGCAAAACGGGTATCAGAGATAGCAAAAGCACATGGAGGAGATTTGACGCTTGCAGATAAAGCCAGTGATATAGACGGAGGATTTATCCTGATCTATGGCGGTATCGAGGAGAATTGTTCGTTAACTGCCATGTTCCATGCGCAGAAAGAAGAAATGGCAGACAAATTAAATTCCCTGTTATTCACATAAGGGAGGTAGAAAAATGGCAGACAAATATATATATGCTGTTGCCAGAATCCGGGCACTTGAGATGTCCTTGTTTTCACAGGCTGTGATCGAGCAGTTGATCGCCCAGAAAACATATGCGGACTGCCTTCAGTTCTTAGGTGAAAAAGGCTGGGGTGATACAGAAGCCGGAGTGCAGGATGCAGAGACCATTTTGAACAGGGAACTGGAAAAAACATGGACACTGGTCAAGGAGATGGTATCCGATCAGACAGTATTTGACGTATTGTTGATCCAGGATAGTTTCCATAATCTGAAGGCAGCGATCAAAACCGTTGTAGACGGAGAAGTTCAGGCAAATGTATTTTATGACAATGCATCTGTTTCGGGTGAAGCATTAGTCGAGATCATTAAAAATAAAGATTTCCGGTCATTACCGGAATCTATGCGGGAATGCGCATTAGAGGCATATGAGTGTCTGGTGCATACCGGAGATGGTCAGATGTGTGATGTTATCATCGACCGGGCAGCCATGCGAGCAATGCTTGCGGCAGCGGAGAAGAATGGAGATGCATTATTAAAAGAATATGCAGAGACAGTTGTGGCAGTTGCAAATATCAAGATCGCAGTCCGTTCTGTAAAGACAGAAAAAGGACTGGATTTTATGAGACGTGCGATGGAGGAATGTCAGACGCTCAATGTGGAACGGCTGATGCGGGCAGCACTTTCCGGCATGCCGGATGTGATCAAATATCTGGAAGAAACACCGTATTCCGGTGGAGCTGCGGCATTATCAGACAGTTCATCCGCATTTGAACGCTGGTGCGACAACCGGATCATAGAGGCGATCCGGCCACAGAAATATAATTCATTTACGATCGGACCACTTGTTGCTTATGTACTTGCAAGGCAGAATGAGATTAAGACAGTCAGGATCATCCTGACCGGAAAGTTAAATCATCTGCCGGATGATGCGATCAGGGAAAGGGTAAGGGAAATGTATGTATAGAATTGCAGTATTAGGTGAATATGACAGCATCTATGGCTTTGCGACTCTGGGACTTGAGACCTTCCCGGTATCCGATGCAGAACAGGGCAGTACACAGCTCAGAAGACTGGCAGAAAGTGGATATGCCGTTATCTATGTAACAGAGAGCATGGCAGAGCAGATCAAGAAAGAGATAGAGAGATATAAGACGCAGATGCTTCCGGCGATCATCCTGATCCCAGGAGTTTCCGGTAATACATCCGCGGGTATAAATGGAGTAAAGAAATCCGTAGAACAGGCAGTCGGTTCGGACATTCTGTTCAGTGGAAACTAGGAAGGAGCGTGACCAGAAAACGTGGCAACAGGTAAGATAAAAAAAGTTGCAGGACCTCTTGTTATCGCAGAGGGAATGCGTGACGCGAATATGTATGACGTTGTCAGAGTAAGTGAGAGCCGACTGATCGGCGAGATCATAGAGATGCATGGAGATCAGGCATCTGTTCAGGTTTACGAAGAGACATCAGGACTTGGACCGGGTGCACCGGTAGAGTCAACCGGAATGCCGCTGTCCGTAGAACTTGGACCGGGACTGATCAGCAGTATCTATGACGGTATCCAGAGACCTCTGGATGATATCATGAAAATCTGTGGAAATAATTTGCAGCGAGGCGTTGAAGTTCCATCATTAAAGAGAGACATCAAATGGCCATTTGTTCCATGCGTTAAGGCAGGGGACAAGGTAGAGACCGGAGATGTGATCGGAACCGTACAGGAGACAGTTGTCGTAACTCAGAAGATCATGGTTCCATATGGTATAGAAGGAACTGTAAAAGAGATCAAGAGCGGAGATTTCACAGTAGAAGAAACTGTATGTGTGATCGAGACAGCAAAGGGTGATAAGGAACTGACTCTGATGCAGAAATGGCCGGTTCGTAAAGGTCGTCCTTACGCAGAGAAGATTCCACCGGTTATGCCGCTTATCACAGGACAGCGAGTTGTTGATGCATTCTTCCCGATCGCAAAGGGTGGTGTAGCAGCAGTTCCCGGACCATTCGGTAGTGGAAAGACCGTTATCCAGCATCAGCTTGCAAAATGGGCAGAAGCCGATATCGTTGTATACATCGGATGCGGTGAGCGTGGAAATGAGATGACAGACGTATTAAACGAGTTCCCGGAACTGAAAGACCCGAAGACAGGATACTCCCTGATGGAGAGAACCGTTCTGATCGCAAATACATCGGATATGCCGGTTGCAGCCAGAGAGGCTTCTATTTACACCGGTATTACGATTGCAGAATATTTCCGTGATATGGGATATTCCGTTGCGCTGATGGCTGACTCTACTTCCAGATGGGCAGAAGCACTTCGAGAAATGTCAGGACGTTTACAGGAGATGCCCGGTGAGGAAGGTTATCCTGCATATCTTGGAAGCCGTCTGGCACAGTTCTATGAGCGTGCCGGTATGGTTAAGACACTTGGTTCGGAAGGAAGAACAGGAGCTTTATCCGTAATCGGAGCCGTATCACCTCCCGGTGGTGATATTTCAGAGCCGGTATCACAGGCAACCCTTCGTATCGTTAAGGTATTCTGGGGACTGGATTCCGCACTGGCTTATAAGAGACATTTCCCGGCGATCAACTGGCTGACCAGTTATTCGCTGTATGTAGATAACATGGGAAAATGGTTTGAGGAAAATGTCAATGAGCACTGGATGGAAGATCGTCAGAAGCTTATGACATTATTACAGGAAGAAGCAGAGCTGGATGAGATCGTTAAGATGGTTGGTATGGATGCCTTATCCGCAGGTGACCGTCTGAAGATGGAAGCAGCCAGGTCTATCCGTGAGGACTTCCTGCATCAGAACTCATTCCATGAGATCGACACCTACACACCACTGGATAAGCAGTTCCGCATGATGGAACTTGTGCTGGCATTCTATGAGGAATCATCAGAGGCCTTGAAGAGTGGTGCAACTATAAAGAATATTCTGAACATGGAGGTTCGTGAGAAGATCGGACGTTTCAAATATACACATCCGGAAGATGTGGAAGCAGAATATGACAAGATCATAAAGGCACTTCATCAGGAACTGGAAGCAGCCATAGCAAAGGAGGACTAAGCACATGCCAAAAGAATATAGAACCATACAGGAAGTTGCAGGACCTCTGATGCTGGTACATGGTGTAGAAAATGTCACCTATGATGAACTTGGTGAGATCGAGCTTGCAAGCGGCGAAGTCAGACGATGCAAGGTTCTTGAGATCAATGGTGAAGATGCACTGGTACAGTTATTTGAGAATTCAACAGGTATTAACCTTTCAAACAGTAAAGTAAGATTCCTTGGACGAAGCATGGAGCTTGGCGTATCAGAAGATATGCTTGGCCGTGTATTTGACGGACTGGGAAGACCGATCGATAAAGGACCGGATATCCTTCCGGAGGAGAGAAGAGATATCAATGGTCTGCCAATGAATCCGGCAGCCAGAAATTACCCATCGGAATTTATCCAGACAGGTATCTCTGCTATTGATGGATTAAATACACTGGTAAGAGGACAGAAGCTGCCAATCTTCTCAGCATCAGGACTTCCACATTCGAAGCTAGCAGCCCAGATCGCAAGACAGGCTAAGGTACGTGGAACAGATGAACCATTCGCCGTAGTATTTGCAGCTATGGGTATCACCTTCGAAGAAGCGAACTTCTTCACGGAGAGCTTCAAGGAGACAGGAGCGATCGACAGAACTGTACTGTTCATCAACCTTGCAAATGACCCTGCGGTTGAGCGTATCGCTACCCCTCGTATGGCACTGACCGCTGCGGAATATCTTGCATTTGAAAAGAACATGCATGTACTGGTTATCCTGACGGATATCACAAACTATGCAGATGCGTTACGAGAAGTATCTGCAGCCCGAAAAGAGGTTCCGGGTCGTCGTGGATATCCCGGATACATGTATACAGACCTTGCAACCTTATATGAAAGAGCAGGAAGACAGCGTGGCAAGAACGGTAGTATCACAATGATCCCGATCCTTACCATGCCTGAGGATGATAAGACACATCCAATCCCTGACTTAACAGGATATATCACAGAGGGACAGATCATTTTAAGCCGTGAGCTTTACAGAAAGGGCATAACACCACCGATCGATGTACTTCCATCCCTGTCACGTCTGAAGGATAAGGGTACCGGTGAGGGAAAGACAAGAGGAGATCATTCCAGCACCATGAACCAGTTATTTGCGGCATATTCCCGTGGCAAGGATGCGAAGGAGCTTATGACGATCCTTGGTGAATCAGCATTGTCAGATATCGATATTTTATATGCAAAGTTTGCAGAAGCATTTGAAAAGGAATATGTATCTCAGGGTTATGAGACAGACAGAAGTATCGAAGAGACATTAAACATCGGCTGGAAGCTGTTATCGATCCTGCCTCGTGCAGAACTGAAACGTATCGATGATAAGTGGTTAGATCAATACTACGGAAAGTAACGAGGCGAGCGCTTCGAGTTGACTTTATAAGGAGGCAAAAATGGCAGCTACACAGGTAAATCCTACCAGAATGGAACTGACCCGTTTAAAGAAGAAGCTTGTTACGGCAACCAGAGGCCATAAGCTGTTAAAAGATAAACGAGATGAGCTGATGCGGCAGTTCCTTGATATGGCAAGAGAGAATATGGCGCTTCGAGAGAAGGTTGAGGCCGGTATCAAGGCCGCCAATACGAATTTTGTCATAGCAAAAGCCGGCATGTCTGAACAGATCCTTCATACGGCACTGATGGCACCGAAACAGGAAGTCCAGCTTACCTGCAAGGATCGAAATGTTATGAGTGTAGATATTCCGGTATTTGAATATACAACAAAAAGTGCGGATGAGAATGATATCTATTCTTACGGTTTTGCATTTACCTCCGGTGATCTGGATGATGCAGTAAAGTCACTTGCTGACATCCTTCCGGATATGCTGAAACTGGCGGAGATCGAGAAATCCTGTCAGCTTCTGGCATCGGAGATCGAGAAGACCAGACGACGTGTAAATGCGCTGGAGCATGTTATCATTCCTGAGACAAAGGAGGGCATCCGATATATCAGCATGAAGCTTGATGAGAATGAGCGAAGCACGCAGGTGCGACTCATGAAGGTCAAGGATATGATGCTGGAGGAAGCCCATCACTATAAAGAGCATCAATTTGAGTGATGCAGACGAACGAAAACTCCTGATATTATACATTGTTATTACGCAAAACGCTTGCGCTCTATCCTCGGTGCAACGGTACGTAAGGCAGCAAGGGACGCTGCCTAAGAACCGGTACTCGGATAGGTTTGCTACATAACAAGTATTATATCAGGAGTTTTCTGCTTGTTGTTATATTAGAAAATAAGATTTTATTTGTTTCGCTCGGCAAGTTGCGCCTTTAATCTTGCAATCTCAGCATTTTTTTCAGATAAGGTAGCATTCATTTCAGATACTGTAGCATCTCTTTTGGCCAGAGCAGTGACTGCTTCGTCCCGTTCTTTTTTCAGTTCATCGATCATGTAGTTGACAGTATTCTCATCCAATTTTCGTAATGCTTCAGAAAATATGGTAACAACCTCCTCCGGGTGATACAGATATTCTGACATATCAATGCAGATAGCCTCCATCCATGGATAGTCGGATATCAGTGCTGCAAGGTCATCCATAGTAGTTGCTGTCAACAGGGATAACCATGCGTTAAGTTCGTTGATATCTTTAGAATACTTACTTTTTCGAAAGACGTCAAGGGCAACGACATAGTATTCCTGTAGAAGACGAAGGTCGATCCCGGTATCAAATGCTGCTGTTCCATGATGCAGATAAATGTCGGCCAGGTCGGCAGTTTTACATTCTTTCGGGCTGTTTTCAAACATTACGATCGTATAAACGGTTTTCAGATCCTGATAGGTGAATGTACTTCCCTTTTCCCCTTTTACTATGATAGTTTCTTAAAAAATGGATCATAGGTTAAAGGCAGACTTTTCTTACCTTCCATGAATTCTAGAAAGCGCGATTTCCATTTGTCGGGCCAGTTCAGATATGTCCGATAAATGGATGGATTCTTTTTCAATTCTATCAGGCATTCATCTTTGGTTCGGGATGGGAAAAGCTGTTTAATATTTGTAATAGAAGACTTTGACCTGTTACATTCTGATATGGTCATGATATTATTGTTTTTATTTTCATTGTACATAAATTTATTTCCTCTTAATTTCCGGCGCCTGTTTTGTCGACAAGAAAGCCAAGAAGCTTACCATTCCTGCAACTGTAAAAGTGAAAAACGTTACTTATAAAGTAACTGCGGTTTCTGATAAAGCATTCAAGGGTAACAAGAAGCTGACAACAGTTACAATCGGAAGCAATGTTGCAAAGATCGGTAAAGAAGCATTCTCCAGCTGTAAGAATCTGAAGAAGATCACAGTGACAGCAGGAAAGCTGAAGACTATCGGCAAGAATGCATTTAAGGGAATTAATAAGAAAGCAACCATTACTGTGAAAGAAACAAAGAAAGCAAAAATAGATTTAAAGAAACAGTTGAAAAAGAAATCCATCGGATATGTAAAGACGTGGAAGATTAAATAATAAGGAACTGAATTTATAAAATCCCTGCCTGTTATAGATATACGATATGTATGAATTTATAGCAGGCAGGGGTTTTGTTACATTTTATATGATATGAGATGTTGTATCCGGATTTTTTTATGGTTAAACTTGTTTTCCCCTCAGATATCCGTTACAATCAAACATGGAGAGACGGCGGCAATATATTAAGATATGCATGTTATTCTGTTCTGTCAGGAAAGGAGATGGGACATGGATAACGAATTAGTATATTCCGCTGATGCGACATATCAGAAAGCACAGTATGATGCCAGCGCCAAGCGGCTGCTTGGACAGAAGATCATACTGGCGCATATACTGATAAGAATAGTAGACGAATTTAAAGGCATGGATGCAGAGACGGTCGCTTCGCTGATCGAGGGCGAACCGTATATCAGCCAGGTTCCGGTAGAACCCGGATTAACGAACAAAGAAACAGTGGATTCCGGAACCGGTGAACGGATTGTTGGGCTGAATACAGAAAGTTCCGAGATCGATGAGGGAAAGGTGTATTTTGACATCATTTTCTATGTACGGATGCGGGACGGACTGGCAAAAATGATCATCAATCTGGAAGCGTCGCAGACAATGACGGCAGAACAAAAATTGAAGCTTATAAAACAGGAGTATGACATACCGGTAGACAGACACAGTATAAGGGAAGAGGTGAAGATCATGTGCAATCTGAGTGAAGGCGTAGAAGAAATGGGATATGTAAAGGGCGAAGCCGCGGGAATGATTGCTGGCAGAGCAGAAGGCGAAAAAATAGGCGAGGCACGAGGCAAGGCCATTGGAAGGTCTGAAGGAAGATTAGAAGGAAAATCTGAAGAAAGAGCTGATATTATCCTGAAAATGCATAAGAAAGGCTATTCCTTAGAGCAGATCATGGATGTAACCGAAATGAGTGAAGCTGAAATCAAGGCAATCATAGGATAAAGACATAAGCAGAACAGATAACATGTATATTTTAGTAGAGAATCCAGATATGGCAGAAATGCCGTATCTGGATTTTCTAATATAAATGTAAAACCAAGGAACAGTTTTTTATATTTATTGCTGTATTTCCAGATATTCCTCCAGGCAAATTCCTTTATCGTGGATTTCCTGTGCCACATTTTTACCAACATAGCGGTAGTGCCATGGCTCATAAGAGATTCCTGTAATATCGGATTTATCAGAAGGATAGCGTAGAATGAAACCGTATTTGTAGCAGTTTGCCATGAGCCATTGCTGGGTAGCGGTGTCTTCCTGTGAATCATCCAGATTCTGGTTGCTGACAGAACAGATATCAACGGTAAGTCCGAGCTGGTGTTCGCTAGTTCCGGGATAGGCGACCCAGGTAGCGGCATAGGCTTTTGCATCATCACTGCTATAGCCCTGTTCGATATAAGAATTGTATTTATTCGTGTAGAGCTGTTCCTGCTTTTCCTGTGTCCGGTAAGACGAACAGATAAGAGGATCAAGACCTTCGGCTCTGGCATCATCCATCATAGCCTGTAAGCCATCATATGCACGGCGGTCAATGGATTGACCATTTCGGAGCTGTACCAGATCTACGCTCCAGTCAGATGGTAATGTGTGAGACATATTGACCAGAGTTAAGAGCCCATTATTTTCCGCCTCTGTAGCAGAAGCAAGTGTTTGAAGAACTGCCTGAGTATCAAGATCGGATGATTCTGAATTATTATTTGATCTCCGGGTTGAAGTTTGTACTGCCTGTGCTGACAGTTCGGTGGCTTCATCGCTGCCGGTAGTGGAAGCAGATATATTTTCTGATGATAACTTCATTTTTTTGATCTTTCCTGCGATGATTACAATCATTAATAATACTATGTAAAGGACTGCAAGTGATATAACAGTTCTTTTCTTTACCATACTTCCGAATATATGTAACATAATATGTCCTCCTTTGTAACTGCTGTTAAGTCTATAACTGCACTGCATAGAAAGACACTCAAAAAAGCATAAGAAATGAATCAATTCTGCATCTTTTTTTGCACAGATGACCGTCTGCATTTTTTGACAGATTATGCTAATTTGTACATATCGTTTTTCGATTTATTTTCTACTGTATCTGAAATCGCAGAGATCTGCGCCCTCGGCGATCGTCTTCGTTCGGGTGAGTTTCATCTGCATCATATCCGCGAGAACATAGTCCATGCGGCAGAGAAATTTAGCCAGTTCAAAACAGCCTTCATCCCGGCACAGATTACAGATGCCGCAGGTATGATAATCATAACCAAGTTCAAAATCATCCTGTGGAGTTCCCTCAATGATATCAACGACCCAGTCATTTTCATATCGGCGTAAATGAGAATCTGCTGACCATTTCAGTCTGCCCGGCAGCTTCTTTTTATCGAGATAGCTGTCAACGTTTCCAAGAACCATATGGAACAGCCGATTGGAAGATAAGCCATCCTTGTACAGTTCATAGCAGGCTTCCGGTGACAGGGATGTCTTACGGTTTAAGGCGATAAAATATGCCCCCATGCAATAGGAACTCATGAGTCTGGATTTGCCGATGCCCTTTGCATTTTTCATAATAGATACATATTCCTGCTTGATCGCTTTTTTATTAATATCCAGTTTTTGTTTTGCTGCCTGTTTCATACAGGAGCTGTGATAGAAATATCCAAATAATTTCTGAGTAAATCCATATTCCATCTTAAGATGCCTCCATTTTATTTAGTCAAATTCCAATTCGATGATCTGGCACATTTTTGATCGATCCAGATAACGGAAAACTATATTTGTAATAAAACCATAGCGTTTGTCCAGCGGACGGTAACCTGTCAGATATGGGTTACTCACTGCAGATGAGATATGACCGCTCCATTCCTTTAAAGTATGTACATCGTCTACGCTGAAATACACATTGATATCTTTCATCTCAAAGCCCTTTAACCAGGTCTTCAGCATACTTTTCAGTCCTTTTTTCTTCGTTGCATCAAAGACCAGTTTTCCACTGGTGAAATGTTCTGCCATGGCGGTAAAGAGCTTTTCTACATCGGTCTTTTTAAAGTAATAGAATACGCCGGATGCAAAAAATACAATGCCATCTTCAGGCCGGAAATCGATCTGATCGAACCAGGATATATCATTCAGGTCACAGGCAATGTTGAACTCCCGTTCACGTTTGCCGAGCAGTTCATTTCGGATCGCAATGGTATCGGGAAAATCCAGATTGTAGCCTTTGGCCTTTCCGTTATCGACCTGTCGGAAAGTGGTGTCAAGGCCACAGCCGAGGTTTACAACACAGGCATTTGGGTGTGCTTTCAGATAAGCACGACAGGCGCTTGCCATATCGTACTGTCTGGTCGCACCCATGATACAGCCGATGTTTCCCAGCATACCTTTCATATTGTCCGGAACTGTAAAATCAATTCTATCGAAAAGCGCCTGGCAGTCATGATCCATGAAGAGATCCGGATAGAGATCCATAGCATATTTTCTTCCATACAGAGGAATCAACAGTGTTTCCTGTACGGTTCCTTTTTCAATCTTAATTTTTTCCATGTTCTGGGTCCTCCTGTTTTCTTATTCCAAGTTCCGCTTCCAGTCCGTGAAGCAGAATATTCATTGCCTCTAAAAATGCCTGTTTGCTCTCAGATGTGATTCCGTTCTTACAGTCATCATCTGCGATTAAATCGCAGACCATAGAGAATTCGGAAGATGAGAGCATGTATATCGTTTTCTCCGATAACATATTTGATGCCAGCCCGCGTCTGTATAATTCTGAATAATACTGCAGGCTGAATGGGACGCAGCGGTCGATATAGATTTTACGAAAACGGTTCAGATATGTACCTGAATCATTTTTCAGCAGCATATGAAATAACTGCATGTCACCTTCTAACAGTTCGAAGGTGCGGACCGATATTCGTGAATATAAGATCTGAATTAGCTGGTCATCAGACATGGCAGAAAAATCTATATTTAACATGGATTCTGTGAGTTGCATAAGTTTATTGCCACTTTCAGCAAAAATCTCTTCAAACATATCCTCCTTACCGGAGAAGTGCTTATAGATCGCTCCCGGGGTTATACCTGCCCGTGCTGCAATTTTTCGCATTGAAGCATCCTGATAACCATATTCCAAAAAGATTTCTCTGGCACTTGTAAGGATGGCTTCTCTTGTTGCTTTTGTACTTTCTCGAATTGTTCTCACTTCCTGTCTGTTTAAAATGGTAAACACTGTTTACTTTATAGCATGAGGTTTGAAAAAAATCAAGTAAAAAATGATCTTAAACGCTGAATACAGCCAATATCTTACACTTGCGTTATATGTAAAATTTATGTACAATATTACTGTATGTCTATTTGTAAGTTGACATAAGTCTAAATGCGTATGAAGTAATAGAAAAGTGCAGGAGAAATGAAAATGAAATTATCGATTATTTGCTATTTGTCGGATGATAAGAAATTAAATCAGACAACAGTGGAAGCACTTGAGAAAATGGCATCCTATAGTCTGGAGCATGACAATCAGGTTACAGTCGCAGGAAAGCATGTTGATAAGAAATATAATAATGGTAAAAAAGATTCGGTAACAGCTTCCTATGAGGTGGAGATTATTTTAAATACAGATCGTGTACGGGACGATCGTTCATGGTATGAAAATGTTATTACCAGAATCGGAAATCATGCATTTACAAGTAAAGTAAATAAAGAAACATATGTATCCGAGCAGGACGCACACCAGAAGATGGCAGAGAAGGCTTCCGGTGATTATATTATGATCATACATGCAGGTGATGATATCTCGTCGAATCTGGCAGAAGTATTTGTAAAAGGAAATGTTCAGTGCTATGACATGGACACATATATGATAACAAAGGCGTTTCATGATGAGACATTTGGAGCGTTTCGTAATTATAAAAAGGTTACGGATGGAGAGGATATCAAATCCTTTTACATTATTGATCTGAAAAGTAAGTATGACTGTTTTCCATTTGGGTTTGGTGGCGTGATCATCCGTGCAGAAGCATTCAAAAAGCAGTCGGTTGATCCGGCTCTTGGACTGGAAGCAGAGCGGGATTTTATGCTTCGATTGATGGCGAAGGCGATGAAGACATGTTTTCTGCCATATGCGACATTAACAGCGTATGAGTATGAAGAACACGATAATACCTTCTATCGCGGACTGTATATGAGAGAGTGGTATTTTGAATCCATTACTGATTTCTGGATGCCGTTTTTACAGGAAATGAAGGTGACATACGGAAGTATTCCGGTATTTATTCAGTATAATTTCATGTATTCCGTTATGGCGAGATTTAATGGAAATATGGATAACAAGAACAAGCATGTGATTGAAGAAGGTCATGGTGAAGAATATCTGGAACTGATCGGACAGGCACTTCGTCTGATCGAAGAAAATATCATGCTGAACCGAAATAAGGTTGTAGATTGTATCACCGGTGATACGATGAAATGGGTATATGGAATCCTTCGAAACGGAAAAGCTTATAAGTTTGAACGCTTCTTCCTTGCCGGAAAGATCTATTACGGAATCGGAGATACATTATTTAATTCTCTGATGAGTCTTTCCACAAATATATTGTTTATAAATTACAGAGATGGCATGTTGGAGATTGATGGTACGGTTCATCCGATTTTGTATTCGATGGTGGATGAAGTGTATTTCCGGTATGACAATAAGAAATATAAGATTCAGTATAATGAAAGATATGGTCTGACAAAGGCATTTGGTGCGGCAATCTGTAAGAGACATTCGTTCCATCTGTCTATTCCTGTCAAGGATAAATCAGAGTCTGAGTTATTCTGTGAAGCAGCAATCGGAAATCAGTTAGAGCCGATCAATATTCGCTATCCATCGCATTTCAGCCGTGTCTGCAATGCCTTTGGAAGCAGCCATTGGGTATTCGGAGATAACAGAGAATACATGATGACAGCGGAACGAAAGGGTATCATCATCCGTAAAGTCAATAAGCGGCAGAAGTTTATTAAAGAACTGAAGCTGTTAAAAGATATGCTGATGAAGAATAACTACACCAGGAAATATGCATTACTTAGAGTCCTGTATTTTATCTGCAGACCATTTATGACCGGAAAGCCGATCTGGATGTATATTGATAAGATCTATAAGGGTGGAGATTCTTCCGAGTATCTGTACAAATATGCAAGTGCGCAGAATAAGAAGATCAAGCATTATTATCTGGTCGATAAGAAGAGTACAGATTATAAGCGCTTGAAGAAAGAGGGCTACAAGCCGTTGGTTCGTGACTCCTTAAAGCACAGACTTATATTCCTGTATGCGGATATGATGGTTATATCGAATTCAACAGTATATGCATTTAACGGATATACACTTACAAATTCATCTTATATCAGAGATCTGACGCATTTCCATGTCTGTTGCGTTCAGCATGGCATGTCAGTTCAGAAGATCGCGATCGCACAGAACAGACTTCGAGATAATACCAGATTGTATTTCTGTGCATCGAAGTATGAGATCGAGAATCTGTCTCGTCCGGTATATGATTATGTCGGCTATGATGCATTGAAGCTGACAGGCGTTCCTCGTTATGATGGATTAAAGGATCGGGCGAAGAAGCAGATTATGATCAGTCCGACATGGAGAATGCAGGCAGCGATGCCGGTTCGTACCAGTGAGAGCGAACAGCGTGATTACAATCCGCTGTTTAAGGAATCAGAATATTTCAAGGTATTTAATGCACTCATCAATGACAAGCGTCTGATTGATGCGGCAGAGAAATACGGATACCGGATCAAATATGTATTACATCCGATCGTAAGTTCTCAGGTGGAGGATTTTGATAAGAATGATTTCGTAGATATCGTTCCGGCAGTCGGTGATATGAGTTATGAGGATATGTTCTGTGAGTCCAGCCTGATGGTAACGGACTTCTCAGGAATCCAGTTCGATTTTGCCTATATGAGAAAACCGCTGGTATATCTGCATCATAAGGATATTCCGCAGCATTATGAGGAAGGAACTTTCCATTATGATACGATGGCATTCGGGGAAATCTGCCATGATAATGATGAGTTGATCCATACATTGATCGAGTATATGCAGAACGACTGCAAGATGAAGCCGGAGTATGTAAAACGTGCCGATGACTTCTTCTATTACAGAGATCATAATAACTGTGAGAGAATCTATAAAGAGATGATAGACTATCAGGAGAAGTATGTCCTTCCTGAGAGATATTGATCAGGTTAGGAAATAAGAGCAGGTGGTTGTCAAGCTGATGACTGCCTGTTTTTTGCTATTATATGTACAGAAAAGACAATTAAAACTTTGCTGTATTTATTATTTGTGATTGTGCAGAGCGCAGATGCCGTGATAAAATATATATGGTATTTGTAGAAAAATTAATCTGTGTAACGGAGAATAAATTATAAAAAATGAAAGGGAGCGAATGATTATGAAAAAATGGAATAAACTGACAGCAGTTTTTGCCGGAATTGCAGTCTGTCTTAGTCTGATTGGAATTCCGACCGGGGTTCAGGCACAAGCGGATAATAATACAGCGAAGGCATCACAGCCTGCTGTGCGAACGGGGCAACAGACAGAAGAATCGGCTGAATTATCTGTGTCAAATGCGAGAAAGCTGGATACAGATAAGATAGGAGAGACAACATCCTATAATGATATGGTGTATTCGCCGGAGAAGAATGGAATCTATTTTGTCCATACGGTAGGCGATGAGGTATATGCAAATTACAGGACATATGAGATTGTATTTTATGATATAGCGAATGGGACATACACAACAGTGTATACCAGCGAGCGTGGAGTTGAAGAATCCTATATGGATGATAATGCAATATATTTTGCTAAATCGGATATATCATATACGAAGAACGAAAAATCCGGCTCTTATGATTATACATGTGATTTAGAGATCACAAATTATAATTTTAAAACAGGAGCGGTAAATAAGCAGGCATTTGAAACATTGGATATTGATGCGAACTGGGTAAATCTGATATCTACCTTTGGAGTCGATTCATATGGAAGATACTATATTGCGACCAATGAAGGTAAACTGTATCTGTTCAGTCCTGAAGGAAAATTATTGAGTACGACCAAATGTGGAAGTGATATATATGAATTTGCAGGCTTTGATAAAACGAATGGTAATTTTTATTACCGAGGATCAGAGAACTGGAGATATTGGGGATATGATCACAGCATGGCAAGTCTGAAGGCTGGCAAGGTAAACAGTGATAATTCTATCACGATCAAGGGAGAGAATATGATGTATCTCTACCAGAATGGATGGTTTGAACATAAGGCTCCGATCCGGATGTTAAATGACAGGTATCTGGTATCTCTGTCTACATTTAATGGGAACATCTGTGTACTGATAGATTCGAATCAGTATGATATAAATGATGTAACTGAGAGCTCTACAAGTATTAACCTGATTGACAGCAGTGTATCCGTATCACCGATCAACATTGCAAATAAAAAAGCATTGAAGATGGCGTTTTACACAGCTGATTCATATTACGGCGATGGAGATATTGACCTTACAAGCATCGGACCAAGATGCGCATTAGGCAGCACAGCAACTTCTCTGATCGTAAAGACAGATGAAAAAGTGTTAACAGAGTATGATATAGCAAAGAACAAAGAGAAGATACGTGTACAGACAAAATATCCGGTCTACACATTTTTTATGGATAAATCTTCCTGTGTGGTAATAGAGAAAAAAGACAATAATTATTATCTTGAGACCTTTGACTGGACATATCCGACGACATTTAATATTAATGCACCTGCAAATATGAAGGTTGGAGCATCAGGTACTGTGGTCTGCAGTACAAATGGAGGATTTTCTCTGGATTACACTTATAAGAGTTCGGATCCAAAGGTTGTAAGTGTAGATCAGAAAGGAAATCTGAATGCATGGAAAAAAGGAACTGCTAAGATCACGATCAGTGCATCGCCGATCAATGTGAAGAAGACGATCACGGTCAAAGTAACAGACTCGACATTGTCAAAGAGCGGAAATGCATATAAATCGACGGGGGCGGTAGGAGCAGTATCAGCTACGATGCACCAGAGTATCAATTCAGGATATACATATGGAAATGTCCAGACGGCCTATCTGAATGCCAGAGCGGATGGAACCTTTGAACGTATAGAGTACATCCGTGGCTCTGTTATTCGTGAAGTTTATGATTCATCCTATCGGTTAAAGAGCCAGAAAAAGATTAAATGCGAACTCCCGCTATTTGGTGGATATTATAGCGGTGAGAAATACAACTATCTTGTATTTGGCCAGTCAAATCCAAAAGAGAGCAAGAAGAAGGAAGTAATCCGTGTCGTTAAATATGATAAGAACTGGAAAAGGCTGGGCAATTGTAAGATTAAGGGAGCCAATACCTATACTCCGTTTAATGCAGGCGGACTTTCGATGACGGAGACGGCTGGTAAATTATATATACATACCTGTCATACGATGTTTGCCAGTGACGACGGATATCATCATCAGGCAAACTGCACCTTTGTAGTAAATGAGAACAGCATGAAGCTGGTAGATTCGTATTATGGTGTAATGAATCTGTCAGAAGGTTATGTCAGCCATTCTTTTGCACAGCAGATCGCTACGGATGGAACCTATATTTACCGTGCAGATCTGGGTGATGCATATCCGAGAGGAATAGCACTTACAGCAACGAAGGTAAGTAAAAAGGTTGGCGAACCATCTATGTATGGAACCGTTATTTCTATACCGGGATATGGAGGAAACAATTATACTGGTTATACGCTGAATGACCTGGAGCTTGGAGATAATAATTATATTCTGACGGGAACCGGTATTAAGAGTGAAAAGACGTCAGTAAAGAATGTCTACATCAATGTAGGTTCCAAGACAAAATTACAAAATGATGCTACATGGATCACAAACTATACAGCCAAGGATAAGATCACAGTTATGAATCCAAAGCTTGTGAAGATCAGTGGTTCCCAGTTCCTTCTGTTATGGGAAGAAAAGAATACAAAGAAAAATACATATACGACAAAGATGGTGCTGTTAGACGAAGCCGGAAATAAAGCATCAGCAATCTGCTCATCACCACTTGCACTTGCCATGTGTGAACCGGTTGTTACAAAATCCGGTATGGTTGTATGGTATGTCACAAATAATGGTTCTCCTGTATTTGTAGAGATCAATCCATACCAGTTATCCAAGGTACAGACAAAGTCCAAACGCGTGAAAACTTTCAAGAAGGATAATACTTTATCATTTGATAATACAGTAAAGACAGGATACCGGAAAGGTGATGTCGTGATCAAAAATAAGATGATCTATAAGATCACTTCTTCAAAGACGGTTGCCTTTGGTGGAGTAACCACGAATTCAGTTACGACACTTTCGATTCCTAAGACTGTAAAGATTGGCAAGAAGACCTATCAGGTAACAGCGATCGCATCCCGTGCCTGTGCAAATAGAACGAAGTTAAAAAAGGTTACGATCGGCGCAAATGTAACAAAGATCGGCAGTTATGCATTTTCCGGCTGTAAGAGTCTGAAGACCGTTACGATCAAGTCAACAAAGTTAAAAGCATCTTCAGTAGGATCGAAGGCATTTACAAAGATTCAGGCAAAGGCTACGATCAAGGTTCCAAAAGGAAAGAAGACGGCATATAAGAAGTTCCTGTTAAAAAAGGGAATTACAAAGAAGATGAAGATAAAATAGAGAGCTGGAGATTTCTGTAGTCGATGAGCTGTCAGGCATTTATATGTCTGACAGCATTTTCTTTTATAAGAAAGAAATGACCTGTAAGGTAAAAATATTTTGCTGAGCATAAAAATATATGATATTGTCCAGAATATAGAAAAAGGGTGGTGGATGTGTATATGAAAAGATCGGCGAAGATTTACATGGTGCTGCTTGTCTGGATCGCAGCAGCATTGCAATTTTTTATAAATGAGAAAATGGACATTGAAGAAGTATTTGCCGAAGTGCAGGAGGCAGATGCACAGAGGCAGATCGATGCGGATGTGAGTGCATGGGGTGTGTATCAGGTGTCTCACTCTCATCTGGCGCCGACAGCAATAAAAAATCTCCTGTTAAATACGGCTGAATATTTTGGCTTAACTTCCGGTGAACTGACAATCACCGGACAGGATGATTCTATAACAACATTTCAAAGTAACGCGGAAAGTGAGTCCTGGAGGATCACTTTTCTTGTTGATTCTAATACCGGTCAGAGTTATCTGATCTTTCATACGGACAATATAGAAGCAGTTGACCGGATTCATACGTTTTATAATGATCTGAATATTGATGAGACAGTGAGCGTTGAAGCAGATCTTTCTTTGCAGACAGCAGAGAGTGTGATGCAGAAGAAGACGCATCCGGCAGAAATGAAAAAGATATCAGATACAGACTTTTCCGAGCAGCCGTCAGGGAAGGACACATTATTAGAAAAATTGCTGGCTGAGCTTCCGGTCACAGGGCTTACGCAGACTCCGGATGGCTGGTACGGGCGGCTGAATTCCAGCGTGCATCTGAGTGATCTGGCAGTGAATAAAAATGTTCGGCTTCAGGGGACGGATTACGGTTCGGTTCATCTTCAATTCGGCGATAAGACAGATCTGGTCAGGTTGTATGCGTCAGTTCTCAGACGATGAAATTTCAGATGTAAAATTTACACAAAACCTAAGAAAAATAACACGAAATATATATTAATTTTCTCCCGGATATGTTAGAATTAGTTGATTTTTGTCTAATGATAAAAATTACAAATAACTTGAAAAGGAGAGTGTATAAATAATTGGAAAACATTATTGAGTTAAAGCATATCACAAAAAATTTTGATGATAACTTTACGGCTGTGGATGACTTTAATCTGGAGGTGCAGCGTGGAGAGTTTGTAACCTTTTTAGGGCCGTCCGGTTGTGGTAAGACGACCACACTTCGAATGATAGCCGGTTTTGAGATGCCGACAGAGGGGGAGATCTTATTAAATGGTAAGGACATCAGCAAGTTACCACCAAATAAGCGCCCGATCAATACGGTATTTCAGAGATACGCATTGTTTCCACATTTAAATATTTATGACAATATTGCATTTGGCCTGAAGCTGAAAAAGCTTCCAAAGGCTGAGATTGAAAAGAAAGTAAAAAAGGCCCTTGAGATGGTAGATCTTGAGGGATTTGAAGATAGACGCGTTCAGACATTGTCCGGTGGACAGCAGCAGAGAATTGCGATCGCACGTTCACTGGTAAATGAGCCGGAGATCCTGCTGCTTGATGAGCCGCTAGGTGCGCTGGATCTGAAGATGAGAAAAGAGATGCAGCTCGAATTAAAGGGAATGCATGAGAGACTGGGAATCACCTTTATCTATGTAACCCATGATCAGGAAGAAGCGCTTACAATGTCAGATAAGATCGTTGTAATGTCAGAAGGCCGTATCCAGCAGATCGGTACGCCGGAGGATATTTACAATGAGCCGAAGAACGCATTTGTTGCCGACTTTATCGGAGAAAGCAACATTTTTAATGGAATCATGACAGACAAATTAAAGGTTCGTTTCTGCGGTGCGGAATTCGAATGTCTGGATGATGTAGAACATGGAACACAGGTGGATGTCGTAGTACGTCCGGAGGATATCCTGATCGTGCCACCGGAGCAGGGAGCAGTAAAAGGAACGGTTATCTCTGTGGTATTTAAAGGTGTTCATTATGAGATCACAGTACAGTCCGGTAAAAATGAGATCGTGATACAGTCCACAAAGTCTGCAAAGGTAGGCGACATGGTTGGACTGAATGTAGAACCGGATGGTATTCATGTTATGCCTGCGGAGAAAGCACTGAACCGCATCGAGACAGGAGTTGACAAATATTATAAGCTGGAATTCTTAGATGGTGAGCTTGAATGTGACCTGAGTAAGATCGTTCCGTCATCCCATTATGAGGATGGCGTATTGATGGATGCATCCGGGGATGTCATCGATCATGAGCGGCTTAAGGTGATCTTAACGATCAAGCCGGATGATATTACGATGAGTGATGATCAGGAGGAAGGTATCATATCCGGTCATATCATTAACCTGATCTATAAAGGAGACCACTACAGCTATGTAGTCCGTACGGAGAATGAGGAAGACTTCATTGTTCACGATGAATATCTCTGGAATATGGATGACTTTGTCAGCCTTGTGATTCCAAAGGATAAGATCCACTTTGAACTTAAGAAATAACCGAAAGCAAAAGGAGACAGAGATGAGTACATTACGTTTTTCCAGAAAACAACTGTGTGTGCCATATGCATTGTTCCTGATATGCTTTGTGGTTGCACCGCTTATAGTCATTATATATTATGCATTTACAAATGGAGAGGGGCAGTTCTCACTGGAGAACCTGACAGGATTCTTCACCAGTCCGAACACGATCGGAACCCTTGCCTACAGCTTTGCGATCGCCTGTGTATCGACGGCAGCAGCTTTGTTGCTGGCGTACCCGATCGCCTATATACTTGCCAGAAGTGAATGGAAGAAAAAGTCGATCATTGTTATGATCTTCGTTCTTCCGATGTGGATCAATTTTACGTTAAGACTGACTGCTTTAAAGGAAGTCCTGACGTTGATCGAGCATAATCTGGCATATTATCCGTTTTTGAATTCCGTGATCGGTATGGTATATGACTTTCTTCCGTTTATGATCCTGCCGATCTATACAACATTGATGAAGTTAGATAACAGTCTGTTAGAAGCAGCAAATGATCTGGGCGCAAGTTCTGTTCAGACATTTTTAAAGGTGACGCTTCCGTTATCTGTTCCGGGTATCATCAGTGGTATCGTGATGGTATTCCTTCCGTCTATGACGAACTATGTTGTATTGGATATGTTGTATAACAGCACTTATGTTATGGGTAGTCTGATAGGCAGCTATTTTGCTGCATACGATTGGCACAATGGATCCATGATCGCACTGGTGCTTCTGTTGATCATATTAATCTTTACTCTCTTTACAAATAAATATGAGGGAGAAGACAACAACAGAGGAGGTGCATTGTTATAATGAAAAAAGGATTTCGGGTTGCTTTTATTATATTGATGTTGGTGATCCTCTATCTGCCGATTCTGATCCTTGCAGTTTATAGTTTTACGGATTCGGCAAATATCGGAACGATACACGGATTTTCTGTTCAGAATTATATTACATTATTTACCAAGCCTGAGCTTGCAGATATGATCTGGGGTACGGTTCTTCTTGCGGTTGGCTCAGCATTAATTGCGACATTGCTTGGAACACTGGGTGCGGTCGGTGCATTTTATTCCAAGAAACTTGCATCGGGGATTGTATCTGCGATGAATCAGGTTCCGGTTGTAAATGCAGATGTTGTAACCGGTTTTTCAATCTGTATCCTGCTGATCGTAGTATTTGGTGTCAGTAAGGAATCCTATGTGCCGCTGGTAGTCGGACATGTCGTGCTGTCTGCCCCGTTTGTTTATCTGTCAGTTGTACCGAAGCTAAAGCAGATGGATGGAAGCCTGTATGAGGCAGCTATGGATCTGGGTGCATCACCATTTACCGCACTGGTAAAAGTAGTCCTTCCACAGATCCTGCCGGGGGTGATTTCAGGATTTGCACTGGCAATTACCCTGTCATTAGACGATTATTTCATTGCAAGCTATACGAAGCCTGCGACCTTTGATACGATCAGTACTTATGTCGTAAATGCGACGAAAGGATCTCAGACAGAGATCAAGACTGCTTTATGGGCGTTATCAACAGTGATCTTCGTGATCGTTATACTGATCGTTGTTGGTATGAATATGACATCAAAGGCAAAGGCGAGAGCCGGAAAGGCAGGTGGCAGATATGAATAAGAAGAAGTTATTCAAAGGATTTGCCGGCTTCTGTGCCGGACTTATGATGCTTACACCTGCGGCTTATCTGGTACATGCGGAGGCAGATAATAATGTGCAGGATCAGACAGAAGCATCTGCCATATCAGATAATACAGGAAGTGATGCAGCAAAGACAGATGCTGCCGATGTACAGAAGTCGGATGATACGATCGTGCTTCGAGTATCCAACTGGGAAGAATATATCGACCTTGGAGAATGGGATGAGGACGAAGTAATCGACCTGGAAGATGGAACCGAGATCTTCGGTGAGAATTCCATGGTGACGGATTTTGAGAACTGGTACTATGAGACATATGGTCAGAAGGTAAAGGTGGAATATTCCTGTTTTGGAACAAATGAAGACCTTTATAACATGCTTACTCTTGGTGATAAATACGATCTGGTTTGTCCATCCGACTACATGATCATGAAGCTGATGGCAGAAGAAAAAGTAGTTCCGTTTTCGGATTCGTTTTATGACACGAGTATAGAGGAAAATTATTATGCAAAGGGAGTATCTCCATATATCAGACAGACCTTTGATGAAAATGAGATCAATGGTGAGAGCTGGAGCAAATATGCAGCCGGATATATGTGGGGTGTAACCGGTATCTTATATAATCCGGAGGAGATAACGGAGGAAGAAGCAGGTACATGGAATATCTTGGATAATCCGAAGTTTGCACGTCAGGTTACGATCAAGGATAATGTGCGTGATTCTTATTTTGCGGCACTTGGTATTTTAAAGCAGGACGAACTGACATCAGAGGAATTCACAAATGCAGATACTTATCATGATGATCTGCTTCGGGTAATGAATGATGTCAGCCCGGAAACGATACAGGAAGTACAGGATCTGCTTCAGGATATGAAGGACAATGTATATTCCTTTGAGACAGACAGTGGTAAGGCAGATATGGTATCCGGCAAGGTACTTGCAAATTATCAGTGGTCCGGTGATGCGGTTTATGCGATGGATCAGGCAGAAGAAGATGATCTTTATCTTGATTTCGCCGTGCCGAAGGAATCTACTAATCTCTGGTTTGATGGCTGGGTGATGTTAAAGGATGGTATCGATGAAGATGCCAGAAAACAACAGGTAGCAGAAAGCTTTGTGAACTTTCTTTCAAGACCGGACAATGCAGTCAGAAATATGTACTACATCGGATATACTTCTGTTATTGCAGGAGGCGAAGATGATAATACAGTATTTGATTATCTGAACTGGAATTATGGTGCGGAAGATGGAGAAGAAGATACAACAGAATATCCGCTTGGTTATTTCTTCAGTGGTGATAATTCGGATCCTGATTACATCATAACAGCTCCGGAGGAGCAGACAAGACGTCAGCTCTATGCCCAGTATCCGGACGAAGCGGCGATCGAGCGAAGTGCGATCATGCAGTACTTTGATGCAGATGCCAGCAAACGGATCAATCAGATGTGGATCAATGTCCGCTGCTATAACATTAAGGATGTAACTCCGCAGGTGTGGACAATCGTGGTGATACTGATCCTTGCGGCAGCAGGACTAATCGTACATTATAAGCGTTCTCATTATCACAGCTAAGTGGTGTGATTTCGGCGATCAGCCGGGAGTTTATAGGCGTTAACATTCTTTGATAATGATAAAAAAAGAAGCCTGGGAGAAATTTCTCCCAGACTTCTTTTTTTGAATAGTCCTATTATAATTCAGAATAACCATAGCTGTTTACAATAGCTTCAATGCGGTTTCCGGCCTGACACATTGGACACTGATCATGAGGATAAGTCTTGTAATCAGGGAGATCCTTTTCGGTAAACAGTGCATGTACCGGATAGCCGTCAACCTCTGTCGCAACAGAGAAGATAGCAGAGATACCTGCGATAGAACCACCGTAGTATTTGATACACTCCAGACTCTTTTTGATCGTTTTACCGGTTGTAGCAGATGCGATCAGAAGAAGCACATGCTTGCCTTCGATCATTGGCTGGAGGTTGTCACGGAAGATCAACTGACCGGAGCTGTGAACCTCAGGTGTAACAACGTAGATGGACTTGTGCTGGTTCATGGAAGTGATACCGTTCTGGCTTAAGGTTTCTGCCAGATAAGCACCGATCACTTCAGTACCATCCATGCAGACGATCGTATCAACGATAGTTGATGCTACATATTCGGTTCCCATGGATTTGGCAGCGGCAGCAGCCATAGTGCCTCTGACTTTCAGGGTTGTCATATCAATGTACTGGTTGATATGAGAATGGTTTGTAGCAAAGTGACCGTTCATCACTTTGATGTATAACTGATTGTTGTAAGAAGATGTTAATTTCATTGCGTCATGTTTCATATGTATGTACCACCCTTTCATTTAAATAACATATATAGTTGTTATACGATCTCTAAAATTGTATTTACGACCAGATCATTCTGTTCCGGATTCATGAAGCAGAAGCGGATATAAGAATTATCCAGTCCTGTGATATCTGCACAGCTTCTGATATACAATCCCTTACTCTGACAATGATCCACAACCGTCTGTGCGGAAATGTCTTTTTTCAGTAATTTGACCAGAATAAAATTCGCATCCGGCTTATAGAGCTTGATCGTCTTGCGGCTTGCCAGTGCAGAATAGACCAGATTCCGTTCCGTCTTCATCAGTGTCTGGGTTTTGCTTATATAAGAAGCATCCTTGAACATATCGATGCCGGCTGCCTCTGCAAGTGTATTGATCGCATAAGGAAATCCTGTGATCGACATTGTCTTTTTAAATACCGGATTTGATGTAATTGCATAGGCTAATCGAAGTCCGGGTACTGCAAAGAATTTGCTTGTATTTCTGAGAACGTAGAGATTGTCATATTCCTTAACCAGCGGAATAGCGGTGCAATCATCCTTATCCTGAACGAAATCCATATACTCCTCGTCAACGACCAGTGCAATATCATTTCCTGTACAGATCTTTGCGATGAATTCCAGAGATTCGCGGTCGATGACCTGTGATGTTGTTCCGTTTGGATTCGAGATAAATACCATATCAATGGATTCATTTAACGTAGAGATGAAATCCGCAATATCCAGTTCGTAGTTTTCTTCTTCGGATAACTGATAGTATGTGATATCACAGCCGTTCATTTTCAGGACCTTCTCATAGTTGTGTGCTCCCGGTGAAAGAAGAACAGCATGCTTTGGACTGTTGAATTCGATCAGGAGTTTGATAAATTCATATGAGCAGCTTCCGACAATGATATCGTCCGGATCCGCACCTGAATAGCCTGCGATACTTTCCTTTAATCTTGTATATGAGCCATCCGGGTAACGCTTCAGATCTTCGATGCTGTTAAGAATGACATTTTTGACAGAATCCGGAACCCCGAGCGGATTCATGTTCAGGTCAAATCTTACAGATTCATTCTGGGAGAGCAGATTGCTTCCAGAAAGATGTGATGTACTTTTTCCCATAAAAAATTCCTCTTTTTCCATATATAATGTTTCAAAAAACTATTTATTTTGCTATAATCAAAATATATGTTTTTATATAATTATACCGATTCGGGGATTTAATTACAAGAAAAATACATGAGTTTTAATAAAATGATTACGAAAGCAAGGAGAACCAGATGAAAGGGATCGTAGAACAGTACGCCAGAGGAGAATTCAATGTAGAAAGACCGGATATTGATATTTCCATTGCAAAGCTGGAACTGGCTGTGGAAGCCGGCTCCGTATTTCAGGGAACCTTTAAGGTGGTATCAAAAAATGATGTGCCGATCAAATTGATGGTATATGACAGCAGATACCTGTTCGATTTCAAGAGTCATACATTTGTAGGCAGACGGAATACGGTTGCCTTTTCTTTTGATGCCCGCGGAATCGAAGAAGGCAAGAGCTTCAAAGGACATATCAACATCATAACGGATGGCGGCGAATATAAGATCCCATACAGCGTGGAGGTTGTACCGCCTTATGTTCTGGTCGAAGACAAACGGATCGAGGATCTGTTTCAGTTCGCGACCTTTGCAGAGGAGCACTGGGATGTAGCAGTCCAGATCTTTGACAGCCCGGAATTCGTGCGTACCTTTTTAGGGGATGATGCGATCATAAAGGGTGTCTATGAGAGCCTGAAGAAATCGTTATCCATCAATCAGGCGATGGAAGAATTCCTTGTATATACTCATAAGAAACGTGTGCTCACCCTGACAGCAAAGCAGCGTGAGTTATTGATCGAGATGCCGGACGAGCTGGTTCGTGCAACGATCTCCGTAAATAAGAATACCTGGGGTTATACCCATACCTATATTACATCAGACAGCGATTTCCTGATCCCGGAAGCAACCAGGATCACAGGTCAGGATTTCACCGGAAATAATTATGAACTGAACTTCCTGATCGATCCGACGAAGATCCCGGAAGGAGTATCGGCAGGTTATATCCATTTTAATAATACCCTGCAGAATATCAGCGTGAAAGTCAGCATCAAGAAGCCGGAGGTTCAGCGAACCGAGCCGAAGAACCGTCATGTGAATTTCATGATCAAGAAAGGCCATGAGGCACTGGCAAAAGCATACATTGATTTCCGTACGGATAAGATGGCACTTGCTGATTACACGAAACGTTCGACAGAGGCACTGGAAACACTGGTCAAATACAGACCGGAGGATAATATCTACCGTTTGGGTCTGCTTCATATGAAGCTGTTAGAGGGCAAGACAGAATATGTAAAACAGGAATTTGTCCGTATCGATGCAGATGCCGATCTGAACGAGGCAGGCAGCATGGAGAAGTGTTATTACAGTTATCTGAAAGCACTTCTGACAAAGGATAAGGATATGATCGACAGCACGGCAAGACTTGTCCGCGGACGACTGGAACAGGAGAAGGACAAGCTGTTTTATTTCTGGCTGCTGTTATTTGTGGACTACAGTTATACAGAGGATAAATGGAATCTCTATGAGGATATCCGGAAATTATATAATGAGGGTGTAAACAGCCCGGTTATTTACTTTGAAATATGTGATATGTTCAATAAGCAGCCGCTTATGATGAAACGGATCGCACCGCTTGAGATCTCAGCTATCCGATGGGGTATGCGGCATGAGTTTGTATCCGAAGATGTCATTATGGAATTCGTAAAGACGGCTGCAAGAATGAAGCTCTTTGATATTCACGCATTCAAGATGCTGGAGAATATCTATGCAGCAAAGCATGATCGTATGACACTGGATACGATATGTGAAATTCTTCTCAGATTTAAAAAATGTGATAAAGAGTATCATGTATATTATCAGGATGCGGCAAATGCAGGAATTAAATATGTTGGTTTGTATGAGGGCTTCTTAAAGAGCATGGATAAGAAGACGTATCAGCCGATACCGGAATCCATTCTCCGTTATTTCAATTACAAGAATACGTTAGATGATGAAGAGCTGGCGTATCTCTATGCAAATGTCATCATGAATAAGGCACAGAATATGAATGTGTTCCATGAGTATATTCCGGCGATCGAGAACTTCATGGAGAAGAAGATCATCGACGGAGAAGTGAGTGATGATCTGACGGTTATCTATGAAGAATTTCTGGAGCCGGAGAGCGTGAAGCCGGAATTTGCATCAAAGTTAATTAATATCATATTCAAGCAGAAGCTGACCTGTCGGAATAAGAATATTGTATCAGTGGTTGTAACACATGAGGAACTGGAAAAGAGTGAACAGGTGGATGTGATTGATGGAGAAGCTTATGTAGAGATCGTGTCAGAATCCGCTATCATTACATTACTTGACAGTCGGGGCTGCAGATATATCAATACGGTACCATACCGGCTTGAGCCGGTTGTCGGAGAAGAAAATTATCTGGATATCTGTAAAGAGTATAATCCGAAGGATTACCGCCTGTTATTATTTGAGTATAACGATATAGACAGCTTTTCATATAAGGATGCATCCGAGATCAATCTGGCGCGTGATATCTCTAACTGCCCGAATATCAGTTATCTGATCCGGCAGAGAGCACTCCGCCATATGGTTGAGTATTATCATGAGAATTATGATACGGATATTTTATATAAATATCTGTCACGAATTGATCTGGATTATGTGGAAGTAGAGGACGCTTCCCGGATCATTACATATTACATTTCTTTACGGATGTATGAGCAGGCATTTAACGGAATCCATCGGTTTGGATATGTAGATGTGGATGTGGATGAACTGATACGGATCGCGGAATTCGGAATATCCGATAAGCGCTATGATGATGACAGGACGTTATTATCCATTTGTGTATATCTGTACCGGAGGGGGTATGCGACACAGAAGGTTCTGGCATTCCTGATCAATAACTATAATGGCTCGTTAGAGGAAATGGCAGAGCTGTTTAAGGCAGTTAACACAAATTATCGTGATATTGATATGCTTGCAGAGAATATCTTGGCACAGATGATGTTTGCAGATGCTTATACAGAGGCAATCTTTGATATCTTTGCGCTTTATTACGCAGGTAGAAGCAGGGGCATGGTAGTCAAGGCATTTTTACGGTTCTGTGCATACCAGTATATTATCAAGGATCTGAAGATTCCTGCGGATATCATGGAATGTCTGTATAAAGAGGTGGAGAAGAAGAACATTACAGATGAGATTTCAGAGATGGCGCTGCTCTCTTATTTTGCAGGTTGCGGTGGACGGTTCTCGGCAGAACAGAAGGAATGGATCCGGAATACAGTTCGTCATTTTATAGACAGCAGTAAGATCCTGCCGTTCTTTAAAGAATTTGCATCCTTTGTAACGTTGCCGGATGATATGAAGTTTAAGACCTATCTGATCTTTAAGGGCGAGAGCGGCAGACAGATCTGGGTAAGCTACAGCTTCGGACAGGAAAGCAACAGTATGGCACATTACAAATCGGAGCGAATGAATGAGATCATACCGGGAATCTATATCAAGGAATTTGTTGTGTTCCACGGAGAGACGCTGTTATATTCCATTGATGGTGCGGAGAGTGGTAATTCATCCATCGTTGAGAGTGATATTTTAAAGAATACAGCATGTCATAAGAAGAACAGTAATCGATTTGAGCTGATCAACAGTATGCTGATCAGTCAGGAGACAAGAAATGATCAGGAGCTGATCCAGGCGATGGATACCTATCTGAATAACACACATTTCTTTGAGGAGAATCTGATATTGTTATAAGACAGCAGAAACAGGAGGAGATAACATGACGGAACATCCATTATATCTGGGATTGGATCTGAGTCCGGAGTATACACAGTTAAGTTATTATAAGCTGGATGAAGGAGTACCGGAATCAATCTGTCACAGTGATTCCAAAGATACATATTTGCTTCCAAATATTATGTTTTATACAGATAAATATAAAGACGGAACCGGAGCAAAGGATGAATCCGGTTGGAGTGTCGGAGCGGTGGCTGCCGGGAAACGGTTCAAGGAAGATGGCGTGGTGGTTGACCGTATTTACCAGAAGACGATCATCAACGAGGACACGGAGATCTATGGAACAAGTTATAAAGCAAAAGACCTTCTGGTCAAAATGCTGCTGCTTCATATCCGGGAATTCACAAAACAGTTTGAAAGCTATGAGATCAGGCGGCTGGTAGTAACGATCGCAGATGCCGATATTCATATCATTAAGGCAGTGCAGGAGTTACAGAAAGCACTTCATCTGAGTGATGAACAGTTTGAGATCACAAGCCATATAGACAGTGGAATTTATTACATCTTTAATCAGCCGGAGTCATTAAGAAATAACAGTGTGGTGCTGTTTGATTTTAACAGCAGCGGACTTGATTATTACAGATTCGATATTACGCATAACAAATCACCGGAGATTGTAGATGTATTTCATCAGAACCTGAAAGACCGCTTGACATTTTCAGCGTTTAAGAAGGACGATGAGGAGTTGGATGAGCAGTTCGCAGCAATCTGTCAGGAGCTTCTGGCAGAGACTTATGTGTCCTCGGTCTTCCTGACCGGAATTGGCTTTGCGGATAACTGGCTGAAGGAGTCGGCGACGATCCTCTGTCAGGGAAGACGGGTATTTGTCGGTCAGAATATCTATACAAAGGGAGCCTGCTACCGGGCATTTGGCGACCGGCATAGCAAGGTGCTTGACCGTTATCTGATTCGGTCGGAATATACAGTTGGCTTTGATATAGGTATCAGTTTAAATGATGACAGCAAGACATTTGTGCCGATCACCAGAGGAGGACAGGAATGGTTCCACACAAAGGGAAAATTATATATCTTTCCGGACGAATCGAATCAAGTGGAGCTGATTTATCGCAACATATTGACAGGAGATTATGATAAGGAACATATCGAGATCCACGGACTGCCGAAGCGTCCGCCGAAGACGACCAAGATCTCACTGGAAGCGGAATTCTACAGTGCGGAAAAGGGAGCGGTTGTTATCAGGGATGAAGGATTTGGAACGATGTTCCCGACCACAAATAAGATATATAGGAAGGAATTTGACCTGAAATGGGAAAAATAATTGTATGTAATACAAAAACTGCACAGAATCCATATACGTTCCTGAATACCAAGGTATCTGTATATTCCTACGAGGAATTGTGTTACTACCTGTATAATAATATGGTGCTGGTCGGGGAAGAAGATGTATCGGCGAGATTGTCGGCGTGGATCAGGAGAGAGCTTGATCTCGCGGAGCTTGCGGATAAGATCGATACATTACTTGAGAAGCATGCATTTGTTCAGGATATCATGGTGGAGATCCTGGTATATGGCGGATATTACAGCAGTGAAGAAGTACGGCAGTTTATGGCGGAATGCCAGAAGCTTCGTACGTTAAAATCTTACGAGGTCGAGAAGCTGCGGGCGGATGGATATCTGCGGTACAAGCATTATATTAAAGCAGGTGCGATCTATGATGAGATCATTTGCTATCTGGAAAAGGAAAAACAGGAGGATGAATTCCTCGGAAATGTATACCATAATAAAGCAGTTGCACTGGCCGGAAATCTTCAGCTTGATGAAGCAAAGAGCTGTTTTATTAAGGCATATTCTTTAAATAAGAATGAGGAATCCCTGATCGAATATTTCTGTGTGCTGGCAGTTACGGTGGATACCGCGACACTTGAAAAAGAGATTAAGAAGCGAGGACTTCCTGCGAACTTTTTAGAGGATCTGATGAGTGAAGTCGGAGATTCTAAAGAAGATGTGCGGGAGCTTCCAATCTACAATAAAGTCCAGAAAGCGGTTTATAACCGACTTCATGGACATATTGAAGATTATGACAGACGTATGGATACGATCCTGTCGGAATTAAAAGACGAATTCCGGGATCAGCTTGTCTGATAAATGAAAGGTAAAGTTGTGTATGAAGTATGATGTGATTATTATCGGTGCAGGACCGGGAGGAATCTTTGCGGCATATGAACTGATGAAGAAGAAACCGGAGTATAAGATTGCTGTATTCGAGGAAGGATATACCTTAAAAAAGAGAAAATGTCCGATCGATGGCGATAAGATCAAGAATTGTATTAACTGTAAGCATTGCTCGATCATGTGTGGATTTGGCGGAGCAGGTGCATTCTCAGATGGAAAATACAATATCACAAATGATTTCGGTGGAACACTGTATGAATATATCGGTAAGCAGAAAGCTGTTGACCTGATGAAGTATGTAGATGAGATCAACATGGAAAATGGCGGCGAGGGAACAAAACTTTATTCAACCGCCGGAACGAAGTTCAAGAAGCTCTGTCTTCAGAACAAGCTGAAGCTTTTGGATGCGTCGGTTCGCCATCTGGGAACTGATATCAACTATGTTGTTCTTCAGAATCTGTATGATCAGATGAAGGATCATATAGACTTTTATTTTGATACACCGGTTGATACAGTACAGGTTATTGATGGTGGTTATCGTATCATCTGCGATAAGGGTGAATTCGACTGTGAGAAATGTATCGTATCCGTTGGACGAAGCGGAAGCAAATGGATGGAAAAGGTATGTAAGGAGCTTGAGATCCCTACAAAATCCAACCGCGTCGATATCGGAGTCCGTGTGGAGCTCCCGGCAGTTATCTTCTCACATCTGACGGATGAATTATATGAAAGCAAGATTGTATATCGTACGGAGAAATTCGAAGATAATGTCAGAACCTTCTGTATGAATCCAAATGGAATTGTGGTAAATGAGAATACGAATGGTATCATCACTGTAAACGGACACAGCTATGAGGGTGATGAGAAGAAGACAGAGAATACAAACTTTGCACTTCTGGTTTCCAAGCATTTCTCAGAGCCATTTAAGGACAGTAACGGATATGGTGAAAGTATCGCAAGATTATCTAATATGCTGGGCGGTGGTGTAATTGTACAGAGATTTGGAGATCTGGTTCGAGGCAGAAGAAGTACCGTGAAGCGTATTGAAGAAGGGCTGGTAACACCGACCTTAACGGCAACACCGGGTGATCTGAGTCTTGTTCTTCCAAAGCGTATCTTAGATGGAATCATGGAAATGATCTATGCACTGGATAAGGTAGCACCGGGAACAGCAAATGATGATACTCTGTTATATGGTGTAGAGGTTAAGTTCTACAACATGGAAGTGGAGTTGGATGAGAATCTGGAAAGCTGCCACAAGGGCTTATATGTGATCGGAGATGGCAGTGGCGTAACGCATTCGTTGTCCCATGCCTCCGCCAGCGGTGTCTATGTTGCCCGCCATATCATTGGAGAAGAATAGGATTGAATAAAAGCTGGAGCTGTCCTAATGGCATCCGCTAACATATAATACGAATCCCCCTATACATGACATTGACGGATTTTCGTTATGAACTGCACATTGCCAGTAAATACGAGTGCTTGTCTGAGCCGAAGACGAGTTAGCACAGGAGTATTTACGAATCAGGCATGTGCAGAGAATAGAAAATCCGGCACGTCATTATAGAGGGGTTCGTATTGTATGTGGACGAAGGCATTAAGACAGCTCCAGCTTTTCAATGACAAAGCCTGCATTTTCCATATGGTAGTCACTGCCACAGTAAGGGCAGCTGCGCTGGCGGACAGTATCGAAGCTTGCGCCACAGGCAGGGCAGTGGACGGAAGTAATGGAGAAACCGGGCGGTTCCATGTAGGCGGTATTACGTCGGAGGGATACGTCGATACAGTCGCCCCGACGGTTTATGGCGCCATCATGTTCACTGTAGTTGATCCACCAGGTACGAAGATTCAGGCACAGTTCACTTCCCTCCATGTGGATATCATTGACAGTTAAAGCCTGCATGTAGGTCATCTCGATGATATCCTGAAAATATGGATCAAAAGAAGAACCACGATAGAAAGCAAGGTTTTCCGGGTGATCTGCCAGAACGGTCATGCGGATCAGGGAGATGATCTGGCCTTCAAATTTCTCGAAAGAAAAAACAGGATCATAAGGCGCAAATGCTCGTGAGATCTTTCCCTTTGCTGTCACATAAGACCAGAATGGAATACGTTTTCGACCGTCACGATTGAACTGCTTAATGATCAAAAGAATGGATGAAAGCATAAGTCCGGTGATGCCGCCGAAGATCAGTGTGACAAAATAGGACATGATCAGGCTGGCAGGAATCGGATTCTCCCGGTCTGAAAGAAAGGAAATAAAAGTAAATAGAAATACAACCAGAATAGTGATCCATATGGTGAAGCCTCGTTTGTTTACATTTTTCATGGAAGCATTATTCCGGATAAAATAGGTATTCGTGACACGCGGGAACAGATCCTTTATCTGGAAAACGGTGCTGCAGTATGGGCAACCCTGTGTCAGGGCAGCAACCGGATTGACAGCGCCACAGTTCGGACAGGTCATGGTCATATGATGAAGCTCTGCTTCATTTGGTGTATGCACAACCACCTCATACATGATATCATCTGATTTCCGGTCATATATGGTGCCGGATGTATTTTCAAATCGCAGATGCCGGTTGATCCTTTCGTCCATGGTATCAACGGAATACCAGACCGTGTTTCTTGTAAGATAAGAGGTGCCATTGGTGTCTTTGGCAGGCGTTGTGTAGTGGATCATTTGGATACCTTTGCGATTCAGACGTTCCTTCTGCAGGTGGAGGGCGTAGGAGGTATCACCGTCACAGCTCTTTGGCGGAAGGCCGGAATCATACCAGTGATTCAACTCTATGGCAAAATCATCATAAATGCTTTTGTGTTTTTCCCATGAAGGTTTGTATTTCTTAAATGCGGTCACCTGTTTTATATAGCGTATCAGTAATATAACGGCAATTATGATCAGTACGATACCGATTCCAAGGAAAATAAATGCAATGTACGATATAAAACCATTTGTCCCCATATAGGAAAAGTGTATAATGAAATATAGAAGATGTCCAGCATAAAATAAGAAAGGACCAAAGCATGAAAAAGCAGGAAATGGCAAATACATTGTTAAAAGAGAATAGAACACATGGAACGGTGCAGTATCCGGTTGCTTTGTACGAATGGAACGGAGAAAATGAGTGGCATGTGGTTCCGCATTGGCATGAGGAAATGGAATGGATCTATTTTCAAAAAGGTGATTTCCCGGTATGGATAAATACAAAGGAGTATCAGGTTCATGCACCGGCATTTATGTGCATCCATCCGGAAGAACTGCATGCATTGATCCTGGAAAAGGATGGTATAGAAAGTGCGGTTGTGTTCCCTGTTGATATCCTGTGCTTTGAACGGTATGATGCGGCGGAGGCGAAGGTGCTTGGCCCACTTGCAGAAGGAAAGCTTCGGATGCCGGTTCTGTGCCAGAGCGGGGATGCGGCATTTGAGGAATTGAGTGCCTGTTATAAAGAGATTGAACAGGTGCTTAGGCAGATGAAAGAACATGATACGAAGAAAGTGCAGCATCTGGATTCTTCAATAACGCGTGAGAACGTGGCAGGAGAACCGAAACAGAATCTACAGAAAAATATGCTCTATTTGAATATCAAGGCAAAGATGTTAGAATTGATCGCAGTTGCATATAAGTATGACCTGTTTACAAGACAGGTTAGGGAAGACAGGGAAGAATCCGGAACGGTAGAGAATCTGAAAAAGGTGCTGCAGTATATCGGGGAGCATTACGGTTCACCGATCCGCTTGTCCGAACTGGCGGAGCTGGTCAATATGAATGAACAGTATTTCTGCCGGTATTTTAAGAAGAATATCGGGAAGACGATCACAGAATATATCAATGTGATCCGTGTGGAGAAAGCGGCAACGGCACTTGCAGAGACAGAGGATAAGATCATAGATATTGCATCTGCCTGTGGATTTGACAATATTGGATATTTTATCAGACGCTTTAAAAAGGAGAAGGACATGACACCTTCCGAATATCGTAAAAAGTCAAAATAGTACAATAAAATAGTCAATTTAAAGATAGAAAACCTCTTTGTATTCCGTATACTGTAATTAAAGTGTAAAAAGAACGAGTATCTGTATCCAATGGTGGAACAGATACAGACAGTATAAAAGGAACACAGGAGGTTTTTATAATGAAAAGAAAATGGTGGCATGGTAAAGTAGCATATCAGATATATCCAAAGAGTTTTCAGGATACAAATGGAGATGGAATCGGTGATCTTCGTGGCGTAATCGATCATTTAGATTATCTGAAAAGTCTGGGAATTGATATTATCTGGTTATCTCCGATCTATCAGTCTCCATTTGTCGATCAGGGTTATGATATTTCAGATTATTATAAGATCGAGGAGATCTTTGGAACGATGGAAGAATTCGATGAGTTGTTAGCAGAAGCGAAGAAGCGGGATATGTATATCATTATGGATCTTGTTATTAATCACTGTTCTGATCAGCATGAATGGTTCCAGAAAGCATTAAAAGATCCGGAGGGTAAATATGGCGATTATTTTTATTTCCGTAAGGGAAAAGACGGCAATCCGCCAAGCAATTACCGGTCTTATTTTGGTGGAAGTGCATGGGAAAAGGTAGAAGGAACGGACTATTATTATCTTCATATGTTTGCAAAGGAACAGCCGGATCTGAACTGGAACAATCCTGAGGTATTAAATGAATTATATACCATGATCAACTGGTGGCTGGATAAGGGCGTTGCGGGTTTCCGTATCGATGCGATCATCAATATCAAGAAAGATCTGAGTTTTCCGGATTATGAGCCGGACGGACCAGATGGAATGACAGGAATCTTCCGTATGGTTGAGGGCGTCGATGGCGTTGGTGAACTGTTAGAGGATCTGAAGAAGCATACATTTGAAAAGTACGATGCGTTTACAGTTGCTGAAGTATTCAATATGAAGAAGGATGAGCTGGAAGAATTTATCGGTGACGACGGACATTTTTCAACGATGTTTGATTTCTCAGCGCATGAGATGACCTTTGGCGATCATGGCTGGTACGATGCGAAGAAGGTCGGATTTGATGATCTGAAAAAGGTGATCTTCCATGCACAGAAGGAATGTGAAGATGTTGGCTTCCTTGCAAATATTATAGAGAATCACGACGAGCCGAGAGGTGCGAGCCGTTATCTGCCGGATTACCTTCAGAATGAAGACGGAATCAAATTACTGGGAACGATCAGTGTTATGCTGCGTGGTATTCCGTTTATTTATCAGGGACAGGAGATCGGCATGCGTAACTGTCATGTAGCATCGATCGATGATTATAATGATATCAGTACAAAGAATGAATATGCAGTTGCGATCGAAGCGGGCTGCACGGTAGAAGAAGCGATGGAAGCCTGCTATGAGAATAGCCGGGACAATGCCAGAACACCGATGCAGTGGGATGATTCTGCACAGGCAGGATTTACGACCGGAACACCATGGCTCTTTGTGAATCCAAACTATAAAGAGATCAATGTAAAGGAGCAGCTTGGCAGAGAAGATTCTGTATGGCACTATTACCAGAAGCTGATTGCACTTCGTAAGTCCGAGGACTACAAAGAAGTATTTACCTATGGCAAGGTCGTTCCAATGTTTGTGGAGAAGAATGGAATATTTGCATATGCAAGAAAGACAGAAGACCAGACCGTTTACATTATAACGAATTACAGCAGAGAAGATATCACGGTTGATCTGCTGACTACAAATGAGCAGCCGAAGCTTCATGTTTTGTTAGATAATAAGAATGACGTATGCTTAAATGGCAACCGTATACGGTTAAGCTCCGGGCAGGCAGTGATCCTGGGATAATGCTTTGAATAATTGATCAACATATAAAACCATTAAAATGATGGCGAAACAGTGCTTAAAAACCATCATTTTGATGGTTTTTATTAGTTACAAGGAAATTAATATATGATATTCTGTTAAAAAGTGGAAATAAATTAGGGGTATTATAATGGCATAGAAATAGGGTGCATATATGAGAAAGAATTACAGGAAAGGTATCGGCAGATGGCTGACAGGAGTGCTGGTTATCAGCATGACACTTGGACAGATAACAGGCTGTCAGCTGACAGGTGGGAATCAGAATGGGGGAACAACCTCCGGGTATTTGACAGAAGAAAATACTGACAGGGCAGATGGCTCACAGACGACAACCGAAGAATCGACCACAGAAGAAGAGTGGAAGTCGATCATCTCGGGAGAATACTACAAGCAGGCAAAGGTATCCGGACAGACGAACCTGTATCAACTGGATATGAAAGTAGAGGAAGATGGTATTTACATCAATAAGATGTTTGCTTTTGGGGATGCCCTTGGAATCCAGTATGGCGTAGGAGAAGACGGTTATCTGGCACTATATGATCTGGCGGATCTCAGGCAGAAAGCGGTTGTAAGCTGCCCGAAGGATACATATGCGTCAGATGTATTTTCAAATGGAACCGATGAGGTGGTTCTCTATGATAAAGGCAACAAAGAGCTGATCCGTTATGGATCCTTGTTGGATCAGGAGACTGTTATGCCAATCGAAAAGGGGACACCGGACAGTTATCTGATGTCAAAGGATCTTACCGGCTTCTTCTATACAAATGCAGAGGATGGACAGATCTATGAATATGATCTGCGGTCAGGAAAAGAGGCAGAGGTGTGTCCGGCATATTCAGGAGAAGGAAAAGATACAACGCTGCTTGGATATGCAGAAAAACCGGAATATCTGGTGGTATCGGCATATGATAATACGGCAGACCGTTTGGAGGTCAGATGTTATAGTGTGACCGGCGTGGATGTAAAAGAAACCGGTGATTATAATATCGTGCAATTTGAAGGAAGTGGGGATAAATATTACGCATCGGTATATGCGGATGGTCAGGTCTATCAGGTGTATGGAGAAACGTCCGGGGAAGAACCGGGCATTTTGTTCCCGGATAATACAGGTGATTTTCAAGTTGGCTGCGATGTAGAACATGGTCTGGCTATGTATGGCAGTGCCAGTCAGTCGCAGGAGACAAATACACAGAAGCTGCAGTTCCGGATCTTTAATGTGGATACCGGTAAATGTGAAAACAGACTTGCAGTAACATTTCCGTTTGATGAAACAAATTATATCTATATCGATCAAGGTACTTATATAGATACATACAACTTCTTTGCATTTTCAACGAGCGGACTCACATCGGAAGTATACATATGGGATCTGAACGATGCGCGCAGCATTTCCGGTGATTCCAGAGTCTACCGTTATCCATGGAGTTATCTGGATCATCCGTCCGATGAGCTGAAGCAGGAGCTGCGGCAGCAGGCAAAGGATATCGGAGATCAAAATGGTGTAGAGGTACATATATTTGATGAAGTGACGGAGTGCGGCAAGGATATCTACCGGTATGAGACATCAGACAATGCACTTCTGACCGCGCAGTCATTGGAAGTTCTGAAGAATGAGTTGAAGAAATATCCGGATCGAATGTTGAAAAATCTGGATGATGGATATGGAAGCATATTAAAAATCTATCTGGCAGGTGCGATCATAGGAACAGATGAAACGGCACTTACAACAGCTGCCGGAGTTCAGAATACTCTGGAGAATGACACATTTCTGGTTATTGATATCAATGATCAATCCGCCTATATCAGCACGATCCATCACGAGATCTTCCATGCGATCGAGAACCATATGAATTACATCGGCTGTTGGTTTGATGAAGGAATTTGGTCGGAGTGCAACCCGGATGGATTCGATTATGATTACGATTATATTGCAAATGAAAATAGCTATGACAATACCTATGTAGCATTTTCATCCGGTGATGCATCAGAGATTGCATTTATTGACACCTACTCAAAAAGCTTTCCAAATGAAGACCGTGCGAGAGTATTTGAATATGCCATGACGGATCAGCAGAATGATAATGGATTCTTTAGCTATGAAAGAATACGGAAAAAGTTAAAGGTGATATCGGATCAGATGAGTGCATGTTTCCCGGAGGATGATGGAGCGACACTTATGCCGTGGGAAAGAGTATTGATGTATGAAAAATAGCAAGATTACGTTTAAAACCGCTTGACACTGGAAAGACTTCTGTTGTACTATGAGATTTAGTTTAACAGCATAAATGCAAGGAAAAAGAGGAGTACCATAAAGGAACTGCCAGAGAGGAAGATCCACAGGCTGAAAGGTCTTTCGAGGAAATTTGTGGGAAGGTAGCTTTGGAGCAGCACATCCGAAATGTTCAGTAGGATGCGCCGGGTCGTTCCCGTTACAGAATAAGATGAGTGATAAATTAAGGTGGTAACGCGTAAGATACGCCCTTTGGAACAGAGATGTTTCAAAGGGCTTTTTCTATGTAAGAAGATTGATTCTGTAAAGGAAAAACGCTCCACTAAAGATGCTATAAAAACAGAAAGGATGGAACAGATGAAAGAACTGGAAAAGACATACAATCCGGCCGACATAGAAGACAGGCTGTACAGAAAATGGGAAGATAAGAAATATTTTCATGCAGAGGTAGATCGCAGTAAGAAACCATTTACGATCGTTATGCCGCCTCCAAATGTAACCGGACAGCTTCATATGGGTCATGCCCTGGACAATACGATGCAGGATATCCTCATTCGTTTCAAAAGAATGCAGGGCTACAGTGCATTATGGCAGCCGGGTACAGACCATGCAGCGATCGCTACAGAGGTAAAGGTAACAGAGAAATTAAAGGCAGAAGGCATTGATAAGAAGGAGATCGGCAGAGAGGCTTTCTTACAGCATGCCTGGAAATGGAAAGAAGAATACGGCGGAAGAATCGTAAATCAGTTAAAGAAGCTGGGTTCATCTGCTGACTGGGACAGAGAGCGTTTTACAATGGACGAGGGATGTTCAGAAGCAGTTAAGGAAGTATTTGTCAATCTCTATGAAAAGGGATATATCTACAAAGGTTCCAGGATCATCAACTGGTGTCCTGTATGTAAGACATCCATTTCGGACGCAGAGGTAGAGCATGTAGAGCAGGAAGGACATTTCTGGCATATCAATTATCCGATCGTTGGAGAAGAAGGAAGATATGTAGAGATTGCAACGACCAGACCGGAAACCCTGCTTGGTGATACAGCAGTTGCTGTAAATCCAAAGGATGAGCGTTATAAGGATATCATTGGTAAGATGCTGAAGCTTCCTTTAACAGACAGAGAGATTCCTGTTATCGCAGATGAATATGTAGATATGGAATTCGGAACAGGCTGTGTAAAGATTACACCTGCACATGATCCGAACGACTTCGAAGTAGGTAAGAGACACAATCTGGAAGAGATCAATATTTTAAACGATGATGCTACGATCAACGAGAAGGGCGGCAAATACGCAGGCATGGATCGTTATGAAGCAAGAAAAGCAATGGTAGCAGATCTGGAAAAAGAAGGTCTTCTTGTAAAGGTTGTACCACACACACATAACGTAGGAACACATGACAGATGTAAGACAACGGTAGAGCCAATGATCAAGCCACAGTGGTTTGTCCGTATGAAGGAAATGGGCCAGGCAGCTCTTGACCTGATCAAGACAGATGAGCTGGAATTTGTACCGGAGCAGTTTGATAAGACATACATCCACTGGCTTGAAAATATCCGTGACTGGTGTATCTCCCGTCAGCTTTGGTGGGGACACAGGATCCCGGCTTATTACTGTGATGAGTGTCATGAGACGATCGTTTCCAGAGAAGTTCCGACGGTATGTCCGAAATGTGGATGCACACATCTGACACAGGATGAAGATACACTAGATACATGGTTCTCATCCGCACTCTGGCCATTCTCAACACTTGGCTGGCCAAAGAAGACACCGGAATATGAATATTTCTATCCGACTGACGTACTTGTAACCGGATACGATATCATCTTCTTCTGGGTTATCCGTATGGTATTCTCCGCACTGGAGCAGACAGGAAAGAGCCCATTTAAGCATGTTCTGATCCACGGACTGGTTCGTGACGATCAGGGCCGGAAGATGAGTAAGTCTCTTGGGAATGGTATCGATCCGCTTGAGGTTATTGATAAATATGGTGCAGATGCCCTTCGTCTGACACTGATCACAGGTAATGCACCGGGAAATGATATGCGTTTCTATTGGGAGCGTGTAGAGAATTCCAGAAACTTTGCAAATAAGATCTGGAATGCATCCAGATTCATTATGATGAATATGGAAAAGGCTGATTTCTCAAATGTAAAATTATCTGATCTTACGATCGCTGACCGTTGGATCTTATCCAAGGTCAATGATCTGGCAGTTGAGATGACAGATAACATGGAGAAATACGAGTTGGGTATCGCAGTTTCCAAGGTATATGACTTCATATGGGAAGAATTCTGTGACTGGTATATCGAAATGGTTAAGCCAAGACTTTACAATGATGCAGACGAGACAAAGGCAGCAGCCCTCTGGACATTAAAGACCGTTCTGATCCGGGCATTGAAATTATTACATCCATATATGCCGTTTATCACGGAGGAGATCTTCTGTAATATTCAGGATGAGGAAGAATCTATCATGATCTCTGACTGGCCTGTATATAAAGAGGAGTGGAGCTTTAAACAGGATGAAAATGCAGTTGATACGATCAAGGCTGCAGTTCGTGCAATCCGTAATCTGCGTACCGGTATGAATGTACCGCCAAGCAAGAAAGCAACTGTATATGTTGTATCTGCTAAGAGTGAGATCCGTGATATATTTGAAGCATCAAAGAATTTCTTTGCAACACTTGGATATGCAAGTGAGGTATTCATTCAGGATAGCAAGAATGGTATTGATGAGAATGCAGTATCTACCCTGATACATGATGCCGCACTCTATATTCCGCTTGCAGAGCTGGTTGATATCGACAAAGAGATCGAGCGTCTGGAGAAAGAATCCGGTCGTCTGGCCGGCGAGATCAAGCGTGCATCCGGTATGCTTGCAAATCCTAAATTTGTAGATAAAGCACCGGCTGCTAAGGTAGAAGAAGAAAAAGCCAAGCTTGCAAAATATACAGAAATGAAAGCCCAGGTTGAAGAACGTCTGGCTCAGTTAAAGAAGTAATAACAGAGACGCAAAGCTGTGTCCATACATGAATCGAAACGACAGTGTCGACAGAAATGATTCATGGTATAAATTCAAAAAGAAAGAAACAGGCTGGCTGATCCGCATATAAAAGCACTGATAATACAGATGTTTTCATATCGTATCAGACAGCCTGTCTGGTATAGGAAGATGATACAGGATATAGAACCAAAACGGTTTCATAATGAATATGCATATCGAAAACCGCCGAAGAATGATGATGTGATCCTTGCATTTTCCGAGAAACTGATCCTTGCCAAAAAGGTGGAGGATGAGCATGAGCTGGTCTGGCTCACTGTCTCGGAATATAAAAGCTATATAGGAATAAATGATACGGTCACGCAGAATGCATCATGGCAGGATAATCTGACCTACCTGTTTGTAATCGATAACAGACAGTATTTTCTGTATCGGACGCATGATCTTGTCCGGACAACAGGGACTTATTATGTTGAAAGATCAGCGAATGGAGTAACTGATGTAAATTTGGGGGCGCGTCTGGAGATTCCCGGTTATGAATACCGGAGCATGTATAAGACCAGAAGCTGCAAGCCAAAGGAAGAAGTGCTTGCGGCGGCAACCGGATGGCATCTGTATCTGTGGTATTCGATGAACCGCTATTGTGGAGCCTGCGGAATGCCTGTGCTTCCGGATGAGAAAGAACGGATGCTCCGTTGCCCGTCATGCGGACATCTGATCTTCCCAACGATCGCACCGGCAGTAATTGTCGGAGTGACAGATGGCAATCGTATCATTCTTACAACTTACGCTGCAAGAGAGTATAAACGATACGCCCTGATCGCCGGCTTTACGGAAATAGGTGAGACGGTAGAGGAAACGGTTCGGCGTGAGGTGATGGAGGAAGTCGGAATACCGGTTAAGAATATCCGGTATTACAAATCACAGCCGTGGGGATTTGACAGCAATCTGCTGATGGGATTCTTCTGTCAGGCAGACAGAAAAAAGTCAGATGAGCATGGACCGGAACTGACCATCGATCATGAAGAACTTGCAAGCGGTGAATGGGTAGAGCGCGAGCAGATCCCGGACTATGGAGAACATCTGAGTCTGACACATGAGATGATGATGCAGTTTAAACGATATGGACAGGGTGTGTTTGATCTGAAAACAGACCGATCACAGGATTAAAACAGACCGATCACTATAAAAAAATAAAAATAAAGTTATAGTATTTGATATCTGAATAAAATAAAAAAGAAAAGCATAAGGTTGAAAATAATTTCATATATTATAAAACCTGTGTTAAAAAGTAATAAAAAACGATTTGTTTCTGAAAAGCTGTTGGTTGACAAAACAAAAGCGGATGGTATAATGAGCCAAAAACCAGCTGGTAATACCAGTGTACCATACGATTTTGCAATGAGGCATTGAGAATGATCAGTGCCTCATTATTGTATCAGGATGTATTTCTGTTACAGTAAACACTTCAGAAACTGAGTAATCAGAAAAGTGAGGTATTATCAAGATGAAAGAAATCAATGCAGAGGAATTAAAAGGAAATCTGATCGAAATGATCAACAAAAAGTGGGCACTTGTAACTGCAGGAGATCATGAGAAGGCAAATACGATGACAGTAAGCTGGGGTTCCTTTGGTGAGTTCTGGTCAAAGCCTGTTATCACGATTTATATCCGCCCACAGAGATATACAAAGCAGTTTATCGATGAACAGAAGGAATTTTCCGTTTGTGTACTTCCGGAAGAGTACAGAAAGGCACTGACTTATTGCGGAAGAACATCCGGTAAGGATGTAGCGGATAAATTTGCAGGAGCAGGGATCACTCTTGATTTCTGTGGTGATGTTCCGGTTATCAAAGAGGCAGGCATTACACTCATTTGCAGAAAAATGTGCGAAGGAGATATTGATCCTGCTACCTTTGCTGATCCAGAGGAAGGAGCAAAGGTATATCCGGATAAGGATTATCACAGATACTATATCGCAGAGATTGAAAAGGTACTTGTACCGGATGAATATTAAATTAATACGGGCGTTCGCGTCCGAGAAAGAATAGTCCGGCAGCACCGGGACCGCAGTGGGATGCGGTAATTGTACCGGCATTTAAGATGCGTACCGGATGGGTGACATTTGGAAATGTCTGTAGGACGGAGTTCTTTAACAGATAAGCAAGCTCGGGGCAGGCAGCATGGGAGATGAAACATTTTCCATTGTAGTCTGTCCCGTTTTCTGCGTAGTATTCCATCTCAGAGATCACCTCTCTTACGGCGCGCTTCTTGCCACGGACTTTTGTATAGGCATCTGCCATTCCGTTCTGATCCAGCCGGATCAGAGGATGAATGTTCAGGATCGATGCGATATGGGAAGCAGCGCCGCTGATCCGTCCGCTATGGTGCAGAAAGGTGAGATCGGTTGTAAAAAACTGATGATGGATACAGGTACGATGCTTCATGATCCAGTCGGCAGCTGTTGCCAATGAAAGACCTTCATCCCGCATATCGGCAACGTAGTCCGTTAACAATCCATACCCTCCTGCACCGCAGAGAGAATCAATGACCTGCAGCTGCTTTCCCGGATAGTTCTTTTTTATTGCTGCCGCCGCACGATAGGCATTATTTGCCGATCCGCTTAAGGCGGAGCTGAATGTGATATGAAGCACATCACCATTCCGTATCAGTCCTTCAAAGAAATCATAATAGGAAGCTTCGTTGATCTGGGAGGTTGTAGGCAGCAGCCCTTTTTCCAACATCTTATAATACTTCGGCATCAGATCTGGATTTCGTTCCATGTTATCCTCGTATACATGTTCATGAATGATGTAAGTATAAGGAATGACCGCAATTTCCCGTTCATTCAGATAAGAATATGACAGATCCGTTGTCGATTCACACGATAAGATAAAATTTCTCATGATAAAAACCTCCAATACAATTTCCGATATATTTCCTGTATTAGTATTACCGGTGTTGATGAAAATACTCTTTGAAAAAATTGTTATTATTGCGTATTTAGTAAATGACTTACTTGCATGGTTCATTGTAATATGGTTTGATCTGACTGGATATGATAATAAGTTTCAAAATATAAGATTGCATTGGCTGATTTTGATAATTGGAATAATACATATTATTGCAACAACGATTTGCTGCGTGTTTTTCTATAAGAAAGCGAGAACAAAGTATAAGATTCAAATTGGAAGCAAGCTGTTCGTATTCAATGAGATTATGGCATTATTGCCTTATTTGTATTTAATGTTCACTTGGATTATCATATAACTCGGAACTTACGGAGGAAAATAGTAATGGCACTGTTCCTACTGATTACATATATAGTAATTTTAATATTTCAAATAATATTATTTGTGATAACCATTCGCAAGAAAACAAAAAAACTTTGGCGGATATTGTTTTCGGCAGAACTAATTCCGCTGCTTATATCCATAGGACTGATGATTTACTATAATAATCTTCCTGGATATGGATTTATGCCAGGACTAACTTATTTGGAAGAAGTAATGTTTAGTTTTGGAGCGGTTGTTTTGTACTGTATAAGTTTCCTGATTTCTATATGCAGTTATATTGCAATTTCAAATAAACAAACTTAATTTGAGGTATTCCACTTGTGTGTTTATTTGAGTTCCTTGAATGAGCTTAAATATTATGTTAATCTTTTAAAGAAGTTGGCGTGTAGTTGAGTAGAAAGATAAATCGGAATTTGACGAGGTATTGGTAGAATGGTAGAAGTTAAATTTTATGACAATGTCGCAGATGAACTTTTGAAGTTTGCCATATTTGTTATTGTATACTAAATTTTGAAAATGCTGCATAATTTTGCGTTCAAAAAAAGACTGCACCATTTGTGTGCAGCTGCCATTGCCATATTCAGCTACCTGTTGTCAGGTGATGAATGCAAAGCTGTCATAAAGACGCTTGAAAGTAAATCTCCAGCGATTACTCCTTCCAATGGACAGCACCAGACGGCCGGCATGTTCTGTCAGATGTCCCGCAAACTGCATAAGATTACTGATCACCGTACGTATTCTTCGGCGATGTATTTTCTTCCGGCCGGGAGCATCCTTCTTTTTCAGCGATTCCTGCCCTATGATTCGAAGGATATTATATGCGATCATTGTCAGCTCCAGCACCAGTTTGTTGCTCTCAAACTTTCCCGACGGGAGTCTTCCAACATCCATGTCCGTCTTGATTTCACTGTGATACTGCTCACTTTCTCCGTGGGCATGGTAAAGATCAATGACTGTTTCGTCTGGCAGGGAAGTGTTTGTCCAGTATGTGCCCAGTTCTATATCGGGTACGATAAAATACTGCCCATATCGGTCAATGGTTCTTTCCGTGATCTCATAAATTGTGCGTATTCCGACAGTTTTCTCCTCGTTATCAGAAAGGGAATATGTCACATTCCGGAAGGTCTGTCCGATATAAACAGTTTTCCCATCACGTGGATGCTGGATATTCTGGCAGCATTCCCTGACGGATTCCAGCCATTCTTCTTTACTTTCCTGTCTGGGATTCCGTTTTATGATGAAAGACACATTGTTGTATTTATAGCTTTCTTCCATAAAGATGCCTATGTTTTCAGATGCATCGTTGCCGGAATCCAGCCGGATGAGCAGTGGTTTTTCCGTCAGCTGTCTGCACAGTTCAATGGTCTCTCTCAGGAAATCAGGAGTTTCTTTCTGGCAGTGCTGTTTCCCAATCCGCAGTTCAAGATTGACGAGGTATCCTTCTGTGCCGATATATGCCATAATTGGTGCATATCCGTCAAAACCCTTGTAGGTACGGGATACGCCTTCCTTATTGGATTTCGAATTGTCAAAGGGGGTTACATCAATATCGACAGGAACAAAGCCGTTATCCAGGGCTGTCGGCTCTATGTGCATTTCACGCAGCATGTCGACATTTGCCTGCTGGATGTCTTTGCGCAGGGAATCCCCGATCATGTCAAAACGCTGACGGAGTGTTTCGGCGGAAGGAATCGCATAGGAGATGCATAATGCGTATTTGTAGTAGTCAGGGTCATCTATCATTTCACGGACAGCCTCATACTGGGGTTTTCCCTGACAGAGCATACCAATATAGGTGAGGAGCACGTCTCCATTTTTTATCTGTTTCTGCAGATAATCTTTTGAAATTGGAGCACGGTTGATTTTTTTAACAAAACTGCTTTTTCCAAGTATTTGCCCTACGAATACCAGACCACTGGGAGTAATGAGCCGCTCATCGCTGAATTCAATGTGTATTTTCTTCATTGCACTGCCTCCGCCTATCTTTTGATACTTTCATTATACAGGATAATGCATGATGATACAGTAAAAAAACAAAATTTTGTTTAACCTAGTGGGTGAAATAAAATGTATTGCGAAAATCAGTTTCCAGCAGGTATTATTGCTGAAAAAAAGGGATGTAACACTATGGTAAGTTTCACGGAATAAGGTGGATTTTCATTGACGCATATAACACCTTACAATATAATAAAAGCAAATATATAGCTTATAAAGGAGGTTCCTTAATGACGAAAAAAATAACCGCAATATTCTTGGCATTGTGCATGGCAATCTCCGTTTTGCCGATGACCATTCAGGCGGCATCAAAGCCCGATATTAAAGTTGGCGACTATGTTAAAATGGGCGCGTATAACAATGCCTCAATTCTTTGGCGATGTGTAAGCATTGACAATAACGGACCGCTTATGCTTGCAGACAAAATTGTTGACACCCTTGCATATGATGCCAAAACAAATGACAACAGCAATTCAAAATCACACAGCAGAAGCTATAAGCGTGATGATTACGGTTCTAACTATTGGAAAGACAGCAATATGCGTTCTTGGTTAAATTCGACCGCAGCTGAAGGCAAAGTCGATTGGCTTTGCGGCAACCCTCCGAAAGACGGATATGTAAGCGGTGTGGGAGCGTACAACGAAAAAGCGGGTTTTCTCAACGCTTTTTCAAAATCTGAAATTGCGGCAATGAAAACCGTTACCCAGCGTTCTCTCGTTTCTCATCCCGAATACAACAAGGGCATAGTTGATGGAGACGCAAATTCGGATTTGTTATACTACACCGATATTTCGGAAGCGGTGGCAAACTACGACAGTTCATATTTTGAAACTACAACCGAAAAGGTTTTTCTTCTTGATGTAAAGCAGGCTAATGCCGTGTGGAAAAATCTCAAAGGTTATTATGTTGCGTATAATAATGACGGTATGGCTTGGCCTTATTGGCTTCGCACTCCTGTTACCGATTGCAATCACGATATGCGTTATATCAGTTCATCGGGTCAGATCGGTCGTTATGCTCCGTGGTATTCCGATTTGGGCGTAAGACCTGCATTTTATCTCGATTCCGAATATTTTGTTACAACTTCCGGCAGCGGCTCACAAAGCAGTCCTTATATCGGCTCTGCTCCAAATAAGCAAGAGGATGATTATACAATTTCGGAACCTGCCGAGGACGCAAATCCCGATTGGAATGTCAGCACCGAGCAAAGCATTCAGCTCACCCTCGGCCCGTGGTATTCAAATGACGGAAAATATTCTAATCCTACCATCCCTGTTTATACCATCCAAAAAACACGCAGCGACACGGAAAATATGGTTGTTGTCGTTTGCGGCGAGGGATACACAAAAAGTCAGCAGGGCAAATTCATCAATGATGTCAAACGACTTTGGCAGGACGCTATGAAATATGAACCGTATCGCAGTTATGCCGACAGATTCAATGTTTACGCTCTTTGCACAGCTTCCGAATCGACTTTTGACAATGGTGGAAGCACCTTCTTTGATGTTATAGTCGACAAATATAATTCGCCTGTTATTTCTAATAATCTCCACGGAAGTCAGTGGAAAAATCATATTTTTGAGAGATGTATCGGTCCTGAATTTATCGAGAAAATTCACGATGCTCATATCAAAAAAAAGTGTGATCCAAACACAATTCCGTCCGGTTCGGAATATGAGCCTTATTATTATGTTCACGATTATATTGCTCAGTTCGCTATGGTTGTAAACACAAAATCAGATTTCGGCGGTGCTTATAATAACCGTGAATACGGCTTCCATTATTTCATTTCGCCATCAGACAGTTATCGTGCGTCAAAAACTTTTGCACACGAGTTTGGACACGGTTTGCTCGGTCTCGGTGATGAATACAGTAACGGATATTTGCTTGACGATAAGGAACTTAAATCACTCAATCTTTCCTCGGTTGAAGACCCGGAAAAGATAAAATGGCGACAGCTTTTAGGTTTTAGAAACACATATACCTGCCGCAATGCTTACGGCTCAAAAATGCTTGTTTCAAGTTATGAGTGCATAATGAGAGACACAAACTATCAATTCTGTGAGGTTTGTCGTTTGCAGGGCTTCAAGCGAATGTCTCAGCTTGTTAAGGATGTAGACCTTTATGTTGCAACTCCCGAGGTTAAGGAATATACGGGCGCTTATTCAAAGCCGTCTGATTTTACCGACCTTGAAACAAGTTCATATTATAATTACACATATAATCGCAATGACCGACTTTTGAGCGGCAACAGCAAAAGCAGATTTAATACTAATATGAACGGTAAAAAAATCGAGCTTAGAACTGTTATTCAAAACATTTCAGATAAAAATGCACGACAATTAAAATTCAAAATGTGGATTAAGCACTCCGACGGAAGCGTTGCGACCGATTCATCGGGGAATCCGCTTCAAACAGTACAAACCTTTGACATTCCTGTTTGGAATGATAAGGCAAATTTCTGGCCGCTCGGTGCTTTGGATCACATCAAAAGCGACTTTAATTCAGGCTTAAAGAGTTGCTCGCTTATTTATCAAATTCCGTCTGATGCACAGCTTAAGAGCGGCGATACCGTGGCATTTCAGGTGCTCGATGAAAACGGAAATGTGCTTGCAGACGACAATACGGAAACACAGCGCTACACAACCGTTTCAATTCAGTATAAATTTGAGGACGGCTCTGAAATTCCAAACACTGCCGGCGGAACATTTACCGTGCCATACGGCACAAAGCTTGATTTAACACCGGCAAAAACACTTTATGATTATGAATTTATAAAGGTTGACGGCTTGAATAAGCCTATTGTTTCGGACGGAACGGTTGTTACATATTATTACAAAAATAAAAACGAAGAACACACTCACAATCTGACTTTGGTTGCTGCGAAAGCTGCCACCTGCACTACTGCGGGCAATTCCGCATACTACACCTGCGATGGCTGTGACAAGTGGTTCGCAGATGCAACAGGATCGGTAGAAATTACCGATAAAACCAGTGTGAAGATTCCGGCTCCCGGACATACCGCAGGCACAGAATGGAAGTCTGATGATACTAACCACTGGCATGAATGTTCTCGTTGCCACGACAAAAAGGACGAAGCGGCTCACGATTACGGTTCTGACAATGTTTGCGACACCTGCGGATATTACAAAACTGTACCGCACACTCACAATCTGACTTTGGTTGCTGCGAAAGCTGCCACCTGCACAGATGGCGGTAAGGAAGCATACTACAAGTGCGAAGGTTGTGGCAAGTTCTATGAAGATGTACTCGGTACAAAGGAAATAACCGACCTTGCATCTTGGGGCAATATTGCTAAGATTGCCCACACCACAAAGCAAACCGTAACAAAGGCAACCCCAACAGCAAACGGCAAGATAGTAAATTACTGTTCGGTATGTAAGAAAACTCTTTCAACGACAGTAATTCCAAAGGCATCAAGCATAAAGCTTAAAGCAACATCATTAACATATAACGGAAAGGTTAGAACACCTAAGGTTATTGTTAAGGACAGAACAGGAAAGACACTTGTTAAGAATACTGACTATACTGTGTCTTATGCAAAAGGCAGAAAGTATGTTGGCAAGTACGCAGTAAAGATTACCTTTAAGGGTAAATACAGCGGAACAAAGACGCTTTATTTCACAATCAAGCCAAAGGCAACAAGTATTTCCTCACTTAAAGCAGGTTCAAAGAAGTTCACAGTAAAGTGGAAGAAGCAGGCTACACAGACAACAGGCTATCAGGTACAGTACAGTGCCTCAAGTAAATTCAGCAAGGCTAAGACCGTAACAGTAGGCAAGAATACAACAGTATCAAAGAAAATTTCAAAGCTTTCGGGCAAGAAAAAGTATTATGTAAGAGTTCGCACCTATAAGACAGTTAAGATTAACGGCAAATCCATAAGGATTTATTCAGGCTGGTCAAAAGCTAAGACTGTTACAACAAAGAAATAAAAACTATACCGTAACCTTTGATTCTGCCGGTGGCTCTGCAGTAACGACTCAGACTATCGAAGAAGGTCAGAAGGCAACCAAACCTGCCGCTCCTACCAAGTCTGACGATACCACCAAGCCTTCGGATGATGTTCAGAATCCGCAGACCGGCGACAACAGTATGAGTGGCTGTGGATCGCTCTGCTGTTCGTCAGCGGCTTCGGAGTTGTGACAACTACTGTTTATACTAAATTAGACGAAGCAATTTCTGATGCTGTTAAAACTGGGAAAATCACTCAAGAAGAAGCGAACGCAGCTTACAAATAAATATACGAGGCTTGTCTTAAAAAAGACGAGCTCAAAATGACAATGAAACTGTCACTCTCTGGAGACACTAGGAGTGACAGTATAATCATCATAAATAAAATGAATCTTCGGCATCAACCCACATCTGCATAGTTCCATCAAGGTATAGTCTTGCATAATCAAGTGGTTCATCAATAGCAAGTGCATTTAATGCACAATCTAATCTGGGTGTTGTTTTTAAATTCTTTTCTGCTTCCCAGCAGTCAATGCGGAGCATATAGCCAGCAGAAGTATAAACATCAATGCTGTTGCGTTGTGGATTGTATTCTGCAAATATTGTTCTCATCGTATCAAATCTCCTTATCATTCAATCAATCATTTGTTACAAAAATCAGAAGCATTTCAATCAGTTCACCATGTCGTTTTTATTTTGTGTTATACTGTTTTAGAGGATTTTCTTTTCCTTGTATTTTCCCTTATCAGGGTTCATAAATCCATATGGGAAGATATAACATAAGGGAAAGTCTAAGGGAAAGATCACCTGCGACAAACTTAGTGTTTTCAAGGGATTCAGAGATATTTGATAATAAAATATAACAGTTATTAAATCCCTTGGAATACATGAAATCTCAATTCCAGTTTATGAGGATAAAAGATGGAACTTAGAGAATACAAGTCAACTGACTGTGAGCAGATGGCGCAATTGTTCTACAATACGGTACATAGCATAAATGTAAAGGATTATACAGAAGAACAGTTAAATGCATGGGCAACCGGTAGCGTAGATTTACAAGAATGGAACCACTCTTTTTTAAATCATAAAACAGTGGTTGCAGTGGAGGATGATGAGGTTGTTGGATTTGGAGACATTGATCAATCTGGCTGTCTGGCTAGGCTGTATGTCCATATAAATTATCAGGGGATGGGAATTACACTTAAAAACTATGTGATGGAGAAGAAAACTTCTAGCGGCTTTTCTGATAAAAGTTCAGGAGGTAATGAATAAAGGGATTTAATATGATAAAAATTGTGTGGTCAATAAACGATATAAATAAATATCAAACAGGAAATTTGCTGGATGGTGCAGTAAAGATAGAAACACCGCAGAGTGTTGGTGAACTGATGAAAAAAGCAGTGCCAATTGCTGTAATTTTATGTGTTATCCTTTTTATTGCTATGCTTTGTAAAACGATAATATGCAAGACCGTTGTAATCTCGCCAATATTTATTCTGGTCGGATTTGCTTTCGGTTTTTTACTGTTAATAATTCATGAGTGGTTACATGGAATTGTTTATCCTAAGGAAGCAGATGTAACAATAGGCAGAATAAAAGGAAAGGCAACATTTGTTGCATTAGCATCATATCCATTGAGGCGAGATCGGTTTATATTGATGTGCCTGTTGCCATTTGTTCTTGGGTTAGTTCCATTTATATTATTTGTAATTAGTCCTGCTGAATTTAGAGTATTAAATGGATTGAATTTTGGCATGGCATGTATGGGGATGATTTCGCCATTCCCAGATGTGTTTAATGTCCTTGTCGTTCTAAGAAATTCTGAAAAAAGCGATTTAATAATGTTCTACAAGAATGATATGTATAAGATTTCTTAAATTTTTGTTTGGAAAAATGCTTAATTATTCAAGTGAAAACATATAGCAATTAATACGGGAAAGAAAAATCGGAATTTGGAGAGGTATTGTTTATGAAGATTGAATATAGAAAAGCAGATATTACGGATGCAGAATTGCTAATAGATATTTATAATTTTGCATTTTATAGTGATTATATTAAATATGGTGAATGTCCGGCGTATGGAAAGACTAAAGAGATGATGGAAAAATCTATAATAGAATATCCAAAATTTATTATTTTATATAATGGTGAACCGGTCGGTTGTGTTTCTTGTAAAAAAGTGGAAATGCGAATATATGAAGTTGGGTGTTTGTGTGTTGTCCCAGAGTTTCAAGGAAAAGGAATTGGAACGCAAGCAATTAGATTTGTAACATCACACTATAGGGATTGGGATAAAATTACCTTAGTTACACCCATAGATAAAAAGGAAAATGTAAAGTTTTATACAGAAAAATGTGGATTTAATATAGTGTCTATGGAAATGGATGGAAATGTTAAAGTAGCACGATTTGTTTTAGAAAAATGATAAGAAAGACAGCCTTGGCAGGCCGTCGTGCAGCAATTTTGTTCCATTAGAATTTTATTAACATGTTATATTGAGAAATTGATTTCGATTTAAATCGAATTAGAGGTTGTTGTTATAGTTTGCGTATGGTATTCTGAACAAAATACAACCAGAAAGGTTCAAAGAGAGTTTTATGAAGAATTATAAGGTAATTGTGCGATAGCAGTGGCTATTGCAAAAAAAATTAAATGCTATAGCCATTGCATCCTAAGGTGACAATTAGGAGGACGCATATGAGCTATGTTAATGCAGATGAAGTCTTGCCAGAAGACTTGATTAGAGAAATTCAAAAATATGTTGATGGCAAAGTTTTATATATCCCGCGCAGGAGTGAGAAAGCAATGGGCTGGGGTGAAAAGAACGGTGCCAAAAACAGGCTTGCAAAGCGAAACAAGGAGATAGTAAGTAGATTCAATTCGGGTGAAACTATCGCAGAACTTGGCAAAATGTTTTTTCTTTCAGAAAAAAGAATTCAAGGAATAATACGTGAATATGAATCCTCAAAAAATCAAGATGGAGGATTCAACAATGAATAGAGAAAACAAGCGCAAGCAATACGAAAAGGGATATTATAAGACGCATCCCTGTAACGAAACGTTTGTTTGTAAAAATTGTGGAAGAACTGTAGCTCCAGAAGGGGCAGGAAGTGACCATAGAAATCATTGCCCGAATTGTCTGTACAGTCTACATGTTGATGTTGAACCAGGAGACCGAGAGTCCGATTGCGGTGGTCATATGGAACCAGTATCAGTATGGGTAAAAATAAGGGCGAATGGGCTATTATTCACCGATGTAAGATGTGCGGAGCATTGAGTTCTAACAGAGTTGCGGCAGATGATAATCCAATGAAGCTAATGTCAATTGCAATGAAACCTATTGGCCATCCACCATTTCCGCTTGAAAGGATTGAGAAAATGACAATGCTAATGGGTGGAGAGGGATATCTTAAGTAGTTAAATTAAAACATGGGCATCTGTCATTTGGTTAACGGATGCCTTTTTGAGTTTGGAGAAAATTGCAATATAAGGAGAGAACGTGAAATGATTATAAGAAATGAAAAAACAGATGATTATAGAGTTGTAGAGGAAATGATAAAGGAGACATTTTGGAACTTGTCTGTGCCGGGATGCAATGAACATTATTTTGCCCATTTGGTTCGAAATAGTGAAGATTTTATTCCGGAATTAGATTTTGTATTAGAAGAGGATGGGAAAATAATTGGTTCTATTATTTATGTGAAGGCAAAGCTGGTTGCTATGGATGGAACAGAAAAAGAAATCTTATCTTTCGGCCCATTTACAATTCATCCCGACTATCAAAGAAAGGGCTATGGAAGAAAGCTTCTTGAACATTCATTGGAGGCAGCAAGAAAGCTGGGCTTTGACACGATAGCGATTTGGGGGAATCCAGAAAATTATGCTTGTTATGGATTTAAAAATTGTAAGCGATATAATGTGTGTATAGACAAAGATGTATACCCGGTTGCTCTTATGGTAAAAGTTCTTGACGAGGATGCTCTTGAGGGAAAAATGTGGAAATATGTTGAAAGCCCTGCACATGAGATGGATGAGAGTGGCTTTGAAGAATTTGATAGTTCTTTTGAGCAGATGGAAGAAGGCTATAAATATACACAAGAGCTGTTTTACATTTATTCAAGATCGAATGTATTACGATAGTTTGTTACAGTTAAAAAACTGGAAATTGTATGTTTGATCAATTACAGATTCTAAAAATGAATAAATCAGACATTAAGAGTAGATAACCTGGAACATGGTTATCTATTTTTAATTGCCTTTATTTTTCAAAGACAACACAAATATAACCAACAGGCAGTCTTATAACGGGACTGCCTGTTTTTTCGTGAATTTTACAAAAGAAATATATGCCCCTTGCAATCTTTACGGAAGTGTGATAGCAGGCACATGCAGGCATATCTATAATAAATACAGAAATGAAGTGAGACCACCTCAAGGAGCAGGCAGGTTCGCCTCATATGTATAAGGAGCAGGCAGCCGGAAATGAAAGAGACAGAGAAAAAAGACAAAACGATAAGGGAAACGGATGAAAAAACAGGTGGGCATCTTGTTTTATTTGTGAGAAGAAATGCAGTATATATCGCGGTTTTCCTGATCGGAGCAGCCTTTCTTCTGGCGGCAGGTTCATTTGATTGGGATCGGATCAACAGCTATACAATGTACAACAACGACAGCAGGACATTCGTAAGAGGGCGGGTAGTATCTGTCGATAATGAGCGGCTGGAGACAGATCCATATGATCATTCCAGATATCTTGGGGAACAGGAGCTTACAGTTCTGATTCTGGAAGGAGATCAGAAAGGCGACAAAGTATCGATTGATAATTATTTGTCGCAGACACATAACATCTATGTAAATGCTAATCAGAAAATAATCGTATGTGCAGATATGCCGGAGGGAGTAGCTCCCTACTACACAGTATTCAATTATGACAGGTGCCTGCCACTTGGCATCCTTGTGGTGGTATTTGCCGCGGTAATGTTGTTTGTGGGAAAAGGAAAAGGCTTACGGGCATTAGCCGGTGTCGTTTTTACACTTCTTCTGGTAGTACTGTTTATGGTTCAGGCGATCTACCACGGATTTCCTCCTGTAATTGTCTCAATCCTGACCATATTAACAGGAACAGCAGTCAGCCTGTTGTTGTTAAATGGCTGCAGCAGACGGACGGCTGTATCCGCACTTGCTACTGTACTTGGAGTTGCAGTAACAGGAATTATTTTTTACATAAGTTCAAAAACCTTACATCTTACAGGATTTAACAGTGACAATGCGGAAGAACTACTGGTCATTCAGGGAGCGACAGGACTTTCGGTTCGATCACTTCTGATCGCAGGCGTTCTGGTATCTTCCCTTGGAGCCGTTATGGATGTGGCAGTTTCCCTTACGGCAGCGCTTATGGAACTGGTCACTGTAGATCCTTCGGTAACCGCTCGACAGGTTATGAAGTCGGGATTTAATATCGGAAAAGATATGATCGGAACCATGAGCAATACGCTGATCCTTGCATTTGCGGGAACGGCACTCAATACGATGCTGGTATTAACCGCCTATGGAGTGAGCCGGACACAGTTCATATCATCGGACTACCTGGCGATCGAGCTTGCACAGGGATTGTGTGCAACGATCGGAGTGATCCTTACCGTACCGATAACGACAGGAATCTGCGCAGCAATGCGCATTTCACATAGATAAAATGAAAAGATGAAAAGAGGAAAATGAATGAAAAAACACAGACGTAAGACAACAGGAAGACTTTCTGCACTTTTGTCATTATTGTTGGTAGCAACGATGGCACAGCCCCTTTTTCAGACAAGGGCAGCAGAGAATGATGTAACAATGGATGGAAATGTAACATGGAGTTATCTGGATGATGGAAGCGACCCGGCAGGCGACAGCATAGCAGCAGGCTATGACCGGACAAGCTGGACCAAGGATGACTATGACATATCTGCATGGAAGACAGCGACAGGTCCTTTTGGAGCAAAGAAAGGAAAAATCAATGATCTGGGTGGCGGATGTACACCAAAGACATTATTAACACAGTACAAGGCAGATGGAACAACCGATATTGAAGCGTTTTTCTTCCGTACGGATGTAACGATACCGGATGCTTCTAAGGTAACGAAGATATCAGGAAGTGTGATCTATGATGATGCAGCAACCGTATATGTAAATGGTGTGAAGATTGCAGGCTTTGATGATGACAGCATAACAGGCAATCTTCAGTATGGCGGTTCCAATGCCGGCGATCCAAAGACCGGAACGATCAGTACCAGTGATCCGGCAGCACTTGCGGCAGTGAAGGATGGAAAAAATGTTATAGCAGTAGAGCTTCATCAGGGACGCTCATCCAGCTCGGATATTTATTTTGATATGCCGACTCTTACATTTGAGACGACAGTATCCGTACCGGTATATACACAGAAGAATATCTCATGGACGGTTGGTAAGGATGCGTCTGAGATCAATGTAACCTGGTATGCAGATGTTGATGGAACAGGCACACTTCTGGTTGCTAAGAATTCAGAAGTCAGTGGGAACGAGATGCCGGCAGATGCAAAGAGCTTCACGGCAAATGGAACTGCATCCAACAAATCCGGTTACTACAACTATCAGACGACAGCAACCGGACTGTCAGCTGATACGACATATGCTTATCAGTTGGTAAATGGAGAGACAAAGTCAGAGATCCGTTCCTTTACAACCGGTGGAACAGGCGCATTCTCATTTGCAGCAGCAGGTGATCCACAGATCGGTGCAAGCGGAAGTTCTGTAAACGATACAGACGGATGGGAGAAGACGCTGAAGCTGATTTCCGGCAACAGTGCATTTGACGGTGTGGACTTCCTGTTATCAGCAGGTGATCAGGTAAATACAGCATCAAATGAAGATCAGTACGACGGATATCTGGAGCATGATACTTTACTTGATCTTCCAACCGCAACAGTGGTAGGTAACCATGATTCCGGTTCTGCGGCGTACGATCAGCATTTTAACAATCCGAATGAAAGCAGCTATGGAACGACTGCAGCAGGCGGAGACTATTATTTCGTATACAATCATGTACTGTTCCTTGCACTGAACAGTAACAATACATCGACAGCTGAGCATAAGGCATTTATGGAACAGGCAATGCAGGCAACTGCAGGTCAGGATATTACATGGAAGGTGGTTGTATTCCATCACTCCATTTATTCCGTAGCAAGCCATTCTTTGGAGAGCGGCATATTGACAAGACGAGAGGAACTGGTTCCGGTATTCAAGGATCTTGATATCGATGTGGTTCTTATGGGACATGACCATGTATATTGCAGAACCTACATGATGGATGGACTTGATCCGATGACAGATGCATCGATCTATAATGATGCCGATTATTCATCGATCACAAATCCAACAGGAATCTTATATGTGACATTAAACTCTGCATCTGGTTCCAAGTTCTACACGATCAAGAATGCAAGCTTCCCATATTCCAGAGTGATGAATCAGGAAAATGTTCCAAACATTTCAAGAGTAGATGTGTCAGACAGCCAGTTTAAGGTAACAACATATAGAACCAGTGATATGAGCGTGGTTGATTCATTTGCAATCAATAAGAAGCATGTACATAATATGAAGGCAGTATCTGCCGGAGAAGCCACCTGTCTGGATGAAGGAAATATCGCATACTGGTACTGCGATGAATGCGGCAAATATTTCCGTGATGCAGACGGTGAACAGGAAATCACACTTCTTGATACAGTAGTTGCGGCAAAGGGTCATCAGTATGGCGCATGGCAGGTTGTAACAGCAGCCACAACATCTGCTACAGGAATAAAGAAGCATGAATGTACTGTTTGTGGAAAGGTAGAGACAGCCGCTATACCGGTTATACAGGAGACGACAACAGAGAATGTGACGACTGAAGAAGAAACGACAGAAAAAGTTACGACCGAGGATGCTACAACCGAGACAACTCAGAAAGCAACCACGGAGGATACAGATTCAGACAGTGATGAAGATACCACCGAGGAACATACCGGTGAGATGGAAGATACAGAATCAACAATATCTTCAGAGACTACTAAAGATACAGGTACAACCGAAGATAAGACCGGTAAAGATTCTAAGCTCGTAAAAACAGGTGATACAACCCCGATCGTTTATGTAGCAGTTCTTGCAAGCTGCGCATGCTTTGTTGGAGCTGGCTGTGTGTTCGCAAAGAGCAGAAAGAATAAACAGTAAGTGTCAGTCATACAGAAAAATATAAGAATCCCGTCTGGTGTATGCCAGGCAGGATTCTTGTGGTATAATAAACATAAAATTATTTGCTTGCATATTTTGAGAGGGAGGTATGTATGATGTGTTATACAATTGAAGAAATCAAAGATAAAACAATACCAATTGCAAAAAAACATGGCATATCTCGTATGTGTTTGTTTGGTTCTTATGCAAGAGGAGAAGCAAATGATGACAGTGATGTAGATCTTTATGTGGATAAAGGAAAGATGACGAGTTTAATAAAGTACATGGCGTTCGTGTATGATTTAGAAGATGAATTACAGTGTCATGTTGATGTCGTTACGACGGGTATAAAAGACAAGATATTTTTAGACAATATTCAAAATGAGGGGGTGGTTTTTTATGAAGAATAATGATGTAGAGATTCTTAAGAAAATAATTGGATATTGCGATGACATTGAACTGCTGAAAGAACAGATTAATAAAATCATTTAATATTGTAAGAATGAATCAAATAAAATATGGGAAAAGACTGTTGTTTGAATAATTCAAACAGCAGTTTTTTTGATTTTAAAATAGTCGAAAAAATGATAAAAATATCGTTTTTATTATATTTCTATAAATAAA